>JACPVN010000238.1 GCA_016191715.1 Ignavibacteriota bacterium
AACTATGACAAGATACGAGTTCGCCATGTCGGAATCACTCATGGAATCCATGATTTTCTCCTTTAAAAAACATGACGCCACGAAGTAAGGGAGAAATAAAAATCCCGTCTTTTTGATGAAAAGACGGGATTTCAACGTTAGAGAAACTTCAGAATGAAATGAGGGATGAACCCGGAGCGCTATTTCAGAAGGGTCATGAGTTTCATATCGCTGAATGATTTTCCATCAGCGTTTTGAACAGAAAGACGATAGAAGTAACATCCGCTTGGCAAATGACTTGCCACGAACGGAAATTCATATTCTCCCGCACCCATCCCTTCCTGATTGAGAACCGTTGCAACTTCCTGACCAAGTAAATTGTACACTTTCAATGTGACCAATCCGAAATCTGCAATTCGAAATCCGAAATTTGTCGTCGGGTTGAAAGGATTCGGATAGTTCACATGGAGAAGCGTCGACGTTGGAGTTTCGGTCCACTGTCCTCCGGTTTTATATCGAAGGTTCGGAATTGACAAAGGAATTTTTCCCGCTTCAATTGTTTCACCGTCATTTAATTTTTCGGCTATCTTTTTTGCAATTTCATAATTCCCCTGCGCGTCATCAATGAGTTGGTCGCAATAGGTGATGGCTTGTGCAACGGTAGCGCCGTCATCACTGATGACATCCTGCTGATGAAGAAAACCCGCGGCGATATTCAAAAGCAACGCGAAAAGTTGTTGCTTCGCTTTAACAATTTTCGGAACAGAACCTTTCGTATTGAGAAGTACTTTCCCGACTGTGAGTTTCTCTGCACAACTGTTTGATAGAGGCGACTGATACACTTCAACCGGATTGAGACTCTGTTCTGTAAAATGATGCTGAATGATATCGAGATAACCACACAATGTTTCAGACGGAATTTGCGCCGAACCTTTTCCTCCGGTTGCAACAGTAAACTGATGCTTCCAGAAACCAACCGAGCGGGGAGTACCAGATGTGGCTGAGCATGTAAGTTCAAAGTTCGCTGTTCCATTGTTCCCGCAACAAAGTGTGAGTAATACTTCCGATGATGTTGGTTCGTAACCGAGCGGAGTTTGGAGGACGACACGATACTCACCGGAATTCAAATCGGTGAAACTGAAGTCACCGCTCTCATCTGTTATCGTGGTTGCAATCAGACTTCCATTTGAAGCATCGAATACGTCAACCCTTACTCCAAACAAATTTGATTGTATGGTTGAATCGTGTCCCTGCTGATGATGTTCATTTTCGTCGTCAGCATCCTCATCATCGTCGTCTTCAACCTCATCGTCACTGAGTGTTACGGTGCATGTCGCGGAAACACGACCTTGAATAGAATGAGACGCTTGCATACATCGGAGGCCGTATTGGTTATTGTTCAATGTTACAAAAGAGGGATTGAACTCGAGGGCGTTTGTTACTTCAAACGAAACGGTTCCCGCACCAATTCCACCAAGAATAAAATCAACCGGAAATCCGGAAATAAAATCTCCACCCATCGTTGGATACACTGATTCATCAGTGATGGGAAGATGGAGAACTGTGCCGGGGGTTGCGACACCGGCATTTCCAAACAGTCCGAACGATAGTGAGAAATCTACTATTGGTGTTTCTGACGACTCAACAACCTGCACCGGGCACTCCATGACGCTCCATTCAAAGGCAACCGATGTCGTAGTAAGCGTAACGGGAAACTTTTCTCTGCGATAGAGTTTGTATGTTCCGATTGTGTCATTGTATCCGGGTAGAATATCAATGAAGTACCCGCCGTTCGTCAGAATTTCACCGGACATCGCGCCGTACACACTTCCGTCCGTGACGGGAAGGAGAAGCGTTGTGTTATGCCTGTCGGAAATAATTCCGCTTCCGTGTCCTCGTGTGATATTATATTTCGAACCATAGATGAATGAAGCATCCTGGTCAACAAGTGTAATCGTCACCGGATTTCTCCACCATTCAAAAAGCAGTTCCGATTCCCCTTGATATGTTTGAATGACGCGACGTTGCATTTGGTCCGGATATGCTCTGCCACAGGATTTATTTCCCAAACTGTCGGTGGTACAGAACACTCCGATTGTTCCCTCATCATATTCGGCATGTGGCAATCCCGGAACGATGTCGAAAATGTAGGAAACGCCGGTGGTGAGGAGGGCGAGTTCACCGTTATACACGGCTTGCCAGTTTGTTACGTTTGCGTTCGTGTACCAGACTCTCGACCCGGCGATAAGATTACCATTCTGATCGGCGACCCGAATGGTTACATTATTCTGTGCAATACTTTCAGTAACAAAGATTGTACTGCAAAGAATAATAAGTGAGGTTAAGAATAGAGTTTTCATAATTACTCCTTTAAGGTTGAGTTGATAAAATTCCCCTTCGTTACTCCATCCATGACGTATCGCTTTACGCGTGTCACGAACGACGGCGATGGGGTGTGATGGTTGTTTATTGTGTTTCATAATCATTGTTGCATCTGAATTAGTTTATTGTTCGCGATTGAAGCTTTATAGATTATTATGCCATTTGTCCTTATCGCACCAAAAGCATTTTCTTTACATCGCCGAACATTATTCCGTTACTGTTTTGCGCAGTGATACGATAGAGGTACAGTCCGCTTGCCAGATAGTTCGCGTCAAATTGTACTTCATAGACTCCTGCTTTATGATGTTGATTTTCTTTCAATACTGTTACCTCACGACCGAGTACATCATAGACTTTCAATGTAATGGAAGCATCGAAAGGCAGATCGAACGAAATTAATGTCGTCGGATTGAACGGATTCGGAAACGCCTGATGCAATGCAAATTCATCCGGAATAACGTTGCTTGTCGTGTTCAGGACTTCCACACTCAGTTCTCCTTCATCTTCTAAAGTGGTTGCACTTTTCCCTTGTAACAGTATGGTTTTTCCTGAAACGTGAATACGTGCCCGCACTTCCTGCTGATGCACATTCCATGATATTTTCAACGGATACGAGACTCCGGTCGTCTGAATCGGAAACGTGTTTTCACGTTCGTTATCAAGATTCGCTACTGAGAAACCGTTCTTGAAGCGAACATCGAATGCGTCAGAAGGAGGCATCGGCGGCATGACAAACTTCCGCGCTAGCATATCGTCACCTTTTCCAAAATAGAGATGTTGCTCGTTCCCGTTTCTGTCTAAAAAAATTAATTCGTTGTATGAGCGAAGAATGTTCATCGGTTCGGGATGTTCATTTTTCCTGAATGAGCCGGGCAAACCGGAGAGATACATTGTTCCTGTGTCATTCGCTTTTATCCAATAGCCTTTGCCGGGTAAGAGTGTGTCGGTGATACGATATGTTCTTTCATACCCGTACAGGAAAGAAGACAAAATATTTTCAGGTGAAGTCTGAAAAGAGGAATAGGGAATACTGTCGGATAGAGAGCCTATCAAGTTCCAACCTGCGTTAATTTCGATTGAGTCGAAAAGTACCTCAGTTCCGGAAACCGGAAACGCGGCAGGATAAGAAAACTTCAACCAATATCCTCTACCGTTTCTGAGGAAAGTCTCTGTTTGATAACCGGCTTCGCGTTCAAACGATATAGCGTCTGAGATTCTTCCGGGGAATACTGAATCAACGTGTACATTTGAAGGTATGAGAGGAAGTGAGAGAAGATTCCACCGCTCGTTGGCCACTACGTTCTGCACTTGTGTAGAGGTATCAAGAACATCAATAACTCTATACGATACAGGTGCAACACAATTTTCAGTGATGACATCGAGACTAACAACTGCGGGTCCAACGGAAGAATACATTACTCCGGTCGGATTTTGAGCGTGAGAAGTTTCGGGAATCGCACCTTCACCAAAGTTCCACACAAACTGTGCGCCTTCTGTTCCGCCGGTGTATTGGAAACTGACAGCAACTCCGACATGGATGCGTTCATTCACTATCCGGAAATCCCCGCGTGGTTGAGGTTCATCCGTGATTGTGTTTAGAGTGAAATTCGTAAGCACCGGTTCATTCAAGTCAAAATAGATGCCTGCCCGATTCTCAATCGACGTTCCATTCGACACATCTGCTCTTGGCAATACTCTGAATTTGACATAGCCCTGACTTCCTAATTCGTCTGAAGCACTGTCCGGTAAATCAATCGGGTAAAATGTCCAGGTAAGTTCGTTCCCGATTATTTCAAAAACATAGGCGTGACTTGCCAGCAACGGTTCAACAGTTGAAAGTTCGAGGTCAGCATCGAGCGTGTCCCGGAGAATGACTCTGCGCGCCGGACCGGTTCCGTTATTCTGAAATCGTATCGTGTACGTCAATGTATCACTTCGGTTGATGAACCCTGAAGGTCCGCAACCGACAGGTGATACCTGTTTATCATTCGGGTCATGCGAACATGTTGCCTTATTATCAAGCATGACATGATTATTAGAAAAATTGTTATCCCAACCTTGAATCAATATGCTTGCACGTAGCGTCGGTGTTTCTGTAACAAGGCAGTTGACAAATGTCTTCACATAAATGGTTCCGCTTTTTCCGGGTAACAACGGAGAGGGGAGTGTGAACTCCAGATTCCTTCCTCTTGGAATCGGCGGCGGCAATTGCGGAATTGATATTACCGGTGGTTGAAAGACAAGTTGAGGCGATGCCAACAGAAGTTGAAGTTTCGCGCCGCGAGATGGCACAGTCCCGAGATTTCTATATCGAATCATATACCACATCGGTTGTCCGCAACATGGCGTTGTAAGAGGGACGGGAAAAATCGGAACCATGTCAACAGCAAGGTCAAACTTCACGCGTGTTGCTCGGTTTCCAAAATTCAAATTCTGAACCGTGTCTCCTTCCAATAGATTCAGGGTGTAGAGTGAAGGGTTGAGAGGTACGGTTTGCGCCCAGTTTGTATCCGCGAGTTGGCTGATCTCATATGTACCGGGCGTTACAGAGAAAGAGTATTCACCATCATTTGTAGTTGTGGTAACGACTGAACCGGGATTTAATTTGACCGGAAAATTTGCCATAGTGTACTCTTGAGCGTCGAATACGCCGTTAGCATTTTGGTCATGAAAAACTTTCCCTTTCAGCAAGGAAGTTCCAAACCGGAATTTTAATACTACAATATCAGGACCTCCGTTATGAGTTTGGTCGAAAGCTCCTTCGGTCGTAGGAAAATCTGAAGAACTTGTTCTTCCTGAAATAATGTAATCCCCTTGTTTGTCCTTATTCATCCACCAACCATAATCAGTGGACGAACCTCCGAAAAATGTACTGTACAAAAGCAATGACCCATCTGCACTTAACTTTCCGAGGATGATATCCCAGCCGCCATTATATGTTCGATCATACGCAGTTTCAGTCGTAGGAAAATCCCACGAATGGGAAACACCGGAGAACACTATCTCTCCGTTAGGTTCAACAACACTGATTATTGCTTCATCATGATGCGAACCCCCGATAAAAGTACTGAAGAACAAATTTGTGCCTGTGGAATTCATTTTGGTGACAAAACCGTCCTCGGTTCCAACACCGTTGTGTGTATCATCGTAACATCCGGGAGTCGTGGGAAAATTTGAAGATGTTGTCGAACCGGTAACATAAACATTTCTATCCGCATCAAGAGTAATATCGTAAAGATATTCTATCGCGTTTCCACCAAGATATGTACTGAAGAGTAACTCGGACGCAGTTGGATTAAGTTTTGTAATATACGCATCGTATGTTCCCCCCTGATATGTTTCCTGATATGCGCCTGTCGTTGTTGGAAAATTTGGTGAGTCCCCATATCCTCCGAGATAAATATTATGGTCACTGTCGAGAAGAATTCTGCTACCGACATCGGTTCCTCCATTTCCTCCGATATATGTACTGAATACAAGTTGCGAGCCGGAAGGATCTAACTTCGCGACAAAAGCATCGTACCCGCCATTGTTTGTACTCTGTACGACTCCCGGAGTTATTGGAAATCCTGTCTGCGCATATCCTGTCACATATGCACTACCTGTCTC
>JACPVN010000239.1 GCA_016191715.1 Ignavibacteriota bacterium
CCGGAAAATGATGCGTCCTCGTGCGTATTATCTTCCGATTCAAAAACTTGTCTGTTTGGAAAACACGTTTGGAAGAACCGGCGGAACTATTTACCCGTTCAATGAAATTCAGCAAATCCATCAACTTGCGAAAGATTACAAGTTGAGGATGCATTTAGACGGTGCAAGAATCTGGAACGCATGTATCGCTACGAAAATTCAACTGCGAGAATATGCATATCATTTCGATTCTATTTCTGTCTGCTTCTCGAAAGGTCTTGGCGCACCGGTTGGCTCCATGATTATCAGTTCGAGAGAATTTATTGACCGCGCACGACGCTATCGGAAACTCTTCGGAGGCGGAATGAGACAAGCCGGCATTCTCGCCGCCGCCGCGTTGTATGCGTTGGATAATAACATCGAACGATTAAAAGAAGACCATGAAAAAGCAACGGTTTTTGCTGATGCGTTGAAAGGTATTCCATCCTTTCACATTGATATGAATACCGTACAAACAAACATGGTTATCATTGAGATTCAGAAACTAAAGAAGTCACAGCAGGAAGTCCTTTCCACATTGAAAGAACAAGGAGTGCTAATGACACCGGAACGACATTCATCTATCCGGGCAGTGTTCCATCTGGATGTCAGTATGGATGAGACGAAAGAAGCCGCGGAAGTCCTTCAACGACTTTTCGGATGATAGACGGCTTCAGATTTAAAACTCAGGTTCGTGTTAGAAATTTCGAGGTAGATTGGCAGGGGATAGTCCACAATGCCAACTACCTCTTATATTTTGAAATCGGTCGCATTGAATATCTGAAACAACTCGGTATTCAGATTTCAATGGAATCAATTATGGGAAGTGCAAAAATCGTCGTTGCACGAAATGAAATTGATTACCGTTCATCGGCTCGTTTCGATGAATCGCTTGATGTCTTTACGAAAATCTCCCACATCAAAAACACGAGTTTCACATTTGAAGGAAAAATAATTGAGACAAACTCTGACCGTTTGGTTGCGGATAATATTGCAGTTCATGTTTGGTTCGATTCACAATCCGATAGTCCCGTTCGTGTTCCCGATGAATTCAGGAAGAAGATACTTGAGTTTGAAGGCATTATTTATTGAATTTGAGATGACTTCTTGATAGGACGACTCAGCGAGTTGTCCTACATCCCCTGGTGTTCTAATTTTGTGAAGAGTTGTTGCAGTTCATGAGAATATCGCTGACTGATTTTTCTTGCATAGCGGTTGTACGCATACATATCTTTGAATAATTCTTCCGTATCGTTTTCGGCATATTCGATAATCTGACGGAGGTTTTTATAATTTTCCGTCGAGTACATTGTCTGAGGCAAATCAAGATTGATGAGACTTCGTCCGACAAACTGTGTCATGAATAACGTTTTTGCCATAAGTAAATCATGTTCAGTCGGAGATATTTCATGGACAACCAAACTGTTCTTTGTCAGTTGAAGCCGAATAATTTCGAACAATTCCCGCCTAATACGAACGGGGGTGAGAAAGATTATTCTTCCTGCGAGAGAAGTAACCGCGCTGTCTGGTCCGAATAAGGGATGCGTCCCGACGATGGATACTGATTGCGGCAGTGAATCTTTCATCCACTGTACCGGGAGTTCTTTGACTGAACAAACATCGAAGATGATGGCGCCTGGTTTTACTTTTTTCGATATTTCCCTGAGTGTCGTTGGCATCTTGTTGATAGGTACTGCAAGCACTACATAATCTTTCGATGCCGCTTCTTCGAGTGTTACTTCCCGTTCTCCCGGGTCGATAGTTTTAACCGATATGGGGTCATAGTAACAGACGTTAAAATGCCTCCGTAATTTTCGCGATGCATACTGTCCGAATCTTCCGAATCCGATTAATCCAATTTCTGTTTTCATACAATTGCTTGAATAATTTTTCCTTGATGTAAGATGAGGTGATAAAGTTCCTTTATGAATGTAGCATCAAGTCCTGATGCTTTTGCGAGAAAGAGTCTTTTCTGTAAAATTTCCTCTTCCCGCTTTTTATCGGGAATGGATTTTTTGTTATTCCTTTTCCATTTACCGACTTCTGAAACTAATTCCATGCGTTGGGCGAGTAGAAGCAGAAGCATGTCGTCCACAATATCAATTTCTTCACGGATTCGTGCAAGTCCGGTTTGATGTTTGGTCAAGGTCTGGCGCATCAAATGGTCTGCGAGAACGAGCGCAATCATAGATTCCACGACCGGCACGGCGCGCGGGCAAAGACACGGGTCGTGGCGTCCTTCAACTTTAATTGTTCGTTTCTTTCCTTTGGTGTCAACAGTTTCCTGAGGTTTAAGGATTGACGACGGCGGTTTCACTGCAACGCGAACGACAATGTCTTCGCCATTTGATATTCCGCCGAGAATTCCTCCGGCAAAATTTGTTTTCGTTCGAACCTTGCCGGTTTTCTTTTCTTTATAAAACTCATCGTTGTGTTCACTTGCTTTCATTTTCGCCGCGGCAAATCCTGAACCGATTTCAAACCCTTTGATTGCTGGAATGGAGAGAAGCGCTTTTGCCAAATCCGCTTCAAGTTTATCGAACACCGGTTCACCGAGTCCTGCAGGAACACCGGTGATAACTGCTTCAACAACTCCGCCGAGCGAATCTCCTTCTTTTTTGACTTTAAGAATTGCGCGTTCCATTCTCTTCGCTGTTTCTTTATCGGCGCATCGGACAGGATTATTTTCAATTTCTGAAAAGTCAACCTCTTTTGCAACAATGTTACCGACTTGTTTTGTGAAAG
>JACPVN010000240.1 GCA_016191715.1 Ignavibacteriota bacterium
ATCGCATACGCCATCGTGCTGACATACGTGTAAAATCTTGCGCCAACATCCTGCATATCAAAAATTATTGCATCAACCTCATCAAGCATTTCCTTGGTTGGCTTTTTTGTCTTTCCATAGAGGGAATAAATTGGAATCCCGAGTTCTGTATCAATTGTTGATTCAACCGAAGCGCCTGCAGGCGTTTTCCCGCGAAATCCATGCTCAGGACTGAATAATGCCGTCACATGAATTCCCTTCCGGACCAGATAATCTACAAGATGTACACCGTTTGACATCAGTGAAGTTTTGTTGCAGACAATCCCGACACGTTTTCCTTTAACAATCATTCCATGCTTGAAGAAAAACTCATCAGCGCCTGTTTTCACCGGTTGTGCGTGTTGACCGATTGTTATTGTACATAGAACAATTGTCATCGTACTGAGAAATAAATATAATCGAATGTAAAATGTTCTTGAGTGACTTTCTTTTTGATATTGCATCATAAGTAACAATTATTGTTGAGTTATTTCCAAAGCAGAATTTCCTCTGCTGTTTTTCTCTGAATATCAGGAACCTGAACATTTTCTGCCGGATATCCTATTGGAATTAAGAGAAACGGGCGTTCATTCTCCGGCCGTTGAAGAATCTTTTGAAGGAAATTCATCGGGCTTGGCGTGTGCGTGAGCGAAACCAATCCTGCCTGATGAATTGCCGCAAGTAAAAATCCGACCGCTATACCAACAGACTCCTTCACGTAATAGTTCTTTTTCAGATTTCCATCTCCCTTCTCGTACTCAATCGAAAAAACAACAATGAGCGCCGGTGCGATTTCTAAAAATTCCTTGTGCCAATCCGTTCCGAGCGCGGCTAAATCTTCGAGCCATTGTTTCGGCATCCGATGTTCATAACTTTCCCGTTCTTCTTTTTCTGCGGCGATTCGGATTTCCTTTTTTAATTCCGCATCAGTAATGACAACAAATCGCCATGGTTGCTTGTTTGCACCCGAAGGTGCAGTTCCGGCGGTGCGTATCAATGTTTCAAGCAATTTGCGGGAAACAGGTTTGTCGGAAAACTCTCGTACCGTGCGTCTCTTCTGACATAGGTCAAAGTAACTATTCGCCCGTTCCAACTGTTCTTCTTCCGAAAACCGAAGAGCATCATATCGAATAAATGTTGGCATCACTCAGTAGAAATAAGAAACCCTATCCATACGGACAGGGCTTCATGTAAAAAACCTTAATGACTAAATCGCCAATGAATCACTCGTCAATTTATCGTGTAACGTACACGTATAATTCCATTCCCGGTTTAATTGCATCACCGGGTTTTAAGATGTTCCATTTCATTAACTGTTCTTCAGTAATGTTGAATCTTCTGCTTATCGAAGCGATATTATCTCCGCTTTTTACAGAATAAATTGTCAATTCACCGCTATCCTCTATACCGGTTGCTGCCGGTAAACCTTCCTGTGGAGTCAATGCTGTTCCACGGGATTGCTGTAAAATAGATTGAAGAACTTTTCTCGCTTCTGGAGAGATGTCTGCATTTGCATCCACACCAGTCGGTTTGTACGAATCATCAACTCCTCCGCCTTCCGTTGTCGGAACTTCAGGTTCTGCGGCATAGGTTTCTTCGGTCGGTTCTGCCGCACCGCCAACTAAACCACTAATGTCCTTTACAGAAGATTTATTCACAACATATAATTTTTGGTCGGTTGATGATTTCAATAAATATTGATTTTTGAAATTCGGGTGATTGTAAAAATCCATCCGCATGAGTTCATCAGCCATCAACTCGATGTGCAGTGCCGGTGAACCTGATAAAAACACAACGGTATCAATGAATCCTTCTGCACGCAGATAAGATAGTTGTTGAACGGCTGGTTTCATACGCTTTGCCGATACTGTCGCTCCGCCGGAAGTCCACTTCTTATCATCACGCTTGAAGACCGCACGTTCTCCGCCTGCACGGACAGTAAGCATCTTCATCATTCTTGGCTCCACACGAACAACCGTCCGTTGTCTCCAATCGCTCAAACTTTTTCCGACAAGCGATGGAACCAATCCCTTGGCAAGATACACCGAACCGGATGATGCAGGTCGAACGTACGCTTGTCCGGAAGTTTGTCCGAGTTTTCCGATTATCAAGGTCGTTGTTTGATTTCCATCGGAAGTAACTGTCACCGATGTCCCTTTTGCATCAACTTCATACATCTCCTGCTTTTGCGGGTTTGAAGAAATCAAACCGAGGAGATTAAACTTCGCTAATCCTTCGAGCAAGCCGTAGATGGCTTCATCGTCTGCATACGTATTGATGGGGTCAATGATTTTCCATCTGTCTTTAATCTTCTCGAACCGGATATATTCCTTGTTCTTTTCGATTTCGATTTTGGAAATCTTGGCAATATCAAACGTCAGAGTAATGTCAGGTTTCTCATAAGTAGATTCCTGGCTCTCTGTCGGTTTGATATAAAAATACGCGACAATTAAAATTATGACAACAAGAAAAAGTAATAAGTAGGATGACCGTTTCATACAACCTCATCAATAGCTTTTGTGACGTTTACGACGCGCGGCATTCATCATCAGGCGTAAAAAGCCGACAAGAATGATGAGAGCCGGAGGCGCTGTGAAATTAAAATATTTAACAAATGTTTTCGTTCCCTCGCTGACATCGGCAAATTGCTTTGGCGAAGGGTCCCGCCTCTTCATGGATGCAAGTTCTATATCATCAACAAGCCAATCTATTGCTGTTGATGCAAATTCAATATTCTGTTGACCGTGCTGAGCCGCATCTAACACAAAGTCACCGTCTCCAATGATAACAATTCTCGTGTTCTGACTTCTTGTCGGAATCGGGTCTTCATAATCCG
>JACPVN010000241.1 GCA_016191715.1 Ignavibacteriota bacterium
AGAGTTCTTTCTTTTGATTATTCTGCACCGAGGTATTCGATGGAGAGCTGGTTGTAGTTCTGGGAATAAACAGTGAATGTACCACCAGCGTATCCATATCCTTTAAGGTTGATAATGTCATTCCCGTCAGAATTAATAATAAATGAGCCCGAAGGTTGTTGAGCCCCTTCTGGGTGACTTGCATAATGCCAATAACTGGTAGGTTTAAAGAAAGTGCTGTTTTTGTAGACATCGACTTCATATTTATTATTCGTGTTTTCGTTGTTGAAGAGGATGAAGTAGGAGACTCTGTACCATCCTGATTTCTTTAACATAAACTCGTAGTTGTTCGCTTGCTTCTCGACGATGTTGTTATCGACACGAACATTGTTGTGCCAAGTGATATTGAAATTTTGACCGCTTCCCGCCGCACTATCGTACACTACAACAGGCGCTTTGGCAAAGGCGTAGCCATTTACATCAAGCTTGGCGTTCACATCCGGTGTTGTTGTACCAATGCCGATATTTCCGCCTGCCGAAATTCTCAACCGTTCGACATCGTTTGTTGCAAAGCGGAGAAACCCATTCTCGAAATTCCAGAATTCTGCATCATTAGAAGTTGTGGTACTGGTTCCCAATTGCACGCCTAACGAAGCATTACTTGTATGTTGCAATCGTAATGCGGGTGATGTAGTACCGTTTCCTTTTACGTTCAGTAAACTACTCGGTGTGCTAGTCCCAATACCGACATTCCCTGAACTGGTAATTACTAATCTATCTACTCCTGCCGACATGTCAGAGATATTAAAGCGGGGAGATGCTCCTTCAACCGAAAGCCGATATGTTCGTGGATTTGCCCCGGTTTTTTCTATATAGAACAACGGATTATCACTTGTGTAGGAAAACCCGTTATCAGCGTCTGAAGTCATTCTGAAAAAATTGTTCGTATCGTCGTATTTGAAACTGAGATTTCTTCCACCATCGTTGCTAGCTCTCATGGCGGCGAGATCCGTACTTCCACTCACAAAGAGACGATAGGTAAGTGGGTCAGTTGTACCGATACCAACGTTGCCAGAGCTATCTACAATCATTCTGGTTTGTCCTGCGTAAGGAGGTTGGTCGTATGTTATAAACTCCAATTTCTTACCACCGATACCGAGAACATCAGCCTCAATATTTTGATAATTGAATGCATAGATATTTCCGCTGGTGCCGTTATGATACATAAATAACCCACGACCGGTAGGTTCTGACCAAGTAGTTGGACGTAAGCTGAACCATCCTTGCACGCTTAATTTTTGTTCAGGAGATGACGTACCGATGCCAACATTGCCTGAGTTGTAGGATATGTCGCTCCCACTCGTTGTCCATTGGCTTGGTGGGACATTCAAAACATAGTTTGCAGTATCCGCCCGAAAAGCATAGGGTGCACTCGTCAGTTCTGCTCTCGGTGCAAACGTCATCGGTGCGCTGATACTTGGACCCGCAAGCGCGGTTACTTCCACCCACAACGATTCACTGAAGATGGAAGCGGGAGGATTCAAAATAACACTGAATGTTCCCCGCTCGACCGCTACGCTCGTTTGTGTTTCAGTATGGCGAAGCGTTCCGCCTGTTGAAAGATTGTACAAATCGAACTTCAGAGTATAACTCCCATCAGTGACAGGAACTCCTGAAGAATTGGTCATCAAGCCTTGGTACGATAATTTACTTGGTACCTGTGCCTGAAGAGAAAATGAAAGAACAAGAATGATGATGACAGTTAATAGTAACGCGTGTTTCATAAGAGTTACTCCAGTTGGTTAATTTGTGAATAGTTAATTGGTGATTAGTTAATTTGTTAATTCGTGAATCGTTAGTTTGTTTTTTGATAGTCCCCACAGACTTGCCACGCACTTTTCTCTCGGAAGTTCATAGTAACCCAAAACAAGAAATGAATTCTTGAGTGTAAGCGCGTGGCATATAAGCGTTTCCTGTTTTGTTTCTGTCGGAAGTGCTCTTGTTTCTGTCGGAAGTACACCTGTTTCTGTCGGAAACTATTCTGTTATTGCCAGAGACAGTCATATTTCTAACAAGAACAATTGCACTTTTGTCTGTTTCAACCATGATTCTATTCTTCAACTCGTATTATGCGATTGAAAGATAGTCGAATGAGATTGGAAAAGGTTGCCTCTTTTTTGAAAAAAGTTACTTGTTATTTGTTATTAGTTATTCGGTTGGGAGTTGTCGGTTTGTTTATGAAGGTATGGGTTATAGGTCATAGGTCGTAGAAACTGTCCGAGAACTTTACCAATAACCTTGCGAAGGTTATAGCCATTAAGTAGTTCGATGCTAATTGAGCAATATTGGCGTATCGAAACGTAAAACCTTCGCAAGGTTAGCGCTTGCATGGACTTCTCGGACAGTTTCGTAGGGGAAGTGGGAAATAGAAAAAGGTAGAGCCAAAGAAAATGAGAGCAGGCAATGGAGGGAACGGGAGAAAGCGCGGTACAGGGTTCTTCGGTTAGGATAACAAATAACCGATAACTTTTAACCAACAACGTTTACTTATTCTTTCATCTTCCCCTCCTTTGGCGGATTGATGTTTTCATTGATTTTCTCTACCGAGTCATACCTACGGTATCATAGATAGACCAGTTTCCCGTTGCAATAAAACCTGCCCACGAGTACGGGTGCGTCGGTCTTCCTCTAAGTTTGAGTTCATTGATTCTGCGGAGAGCTACTTTTTGCATCAGTTCAGGATAGGTTGATGCTTTCAGTGAATATAAATCTTTCATGAACTTCATTGTTTCGATATCCGGCACTTTCCAGAGCGAACTGACAACTGTTTTAGCGCCCGCAATCCGGA
>JACPVN010000242.1 GCA_016191715.1 Ignavibacteriota bacterium
AACAATATACTTTGGATTACGACAAGGAACGGAATCAATAAACTTGACCTTCGTTCGGAAAAATTTACACTCATTCCAACTGCTCAAAAACCACAAGAACGGAACAACAATATCCCTCATGATTTTGTCGAAGAATTTCTTCGACAACAAGGTGAGAGTATTCGTACCGAAGGAGTTGACAACAGGGAACTCAAGGAACCACATATATTGGAGCCTAACGGTAATGTAGTATGGTTCGGTACGTTCAATGGTTTACTCCGTATCGAGAAAAACGAACCCGATTCAAATTCCCGACAACCAAAGTTTACTGTTAGTCGGTTTCAACATCATCCGAGCGATCATTTTTCAATCAGTAACGATATTGTCATGTCTCTCTGTCAGGATAGATTCGGAGTCATCTGGGCAGGGACGTTCACAGGCGGAGTGAATGTTTATCGAAAATGGAAGGAAAAATTTACTCCGTATCTCTATCAACCCAATCAAGAAGGAGGATTCAAAGACACCTATGTTCGTGCGATGACAGTTGGCAGAAACGGAACGGTCTGGATCGGTGGAACATCCACAGGATTGTGGAAATACGAACGACAGTCCAATACCTTTAAGAATTTTCTCCTCAGTAAAGATTCGAAACTATTGATGAGCAATAGTGTTCGTTCGATATTAGAAGATGATGATGGATTACTTTGGATTGGAACCGATCAGGGATTATTTTTTTTCCGGCAGGAAACAGAACAACTTTTTCCCGCGTGGGAGAAGGAAATGCCTATTCCGACTTCGCTTCGCTCAAACGTCTGGCCCATCTATAAAGACGCGAGAATTTCATCGCTTTGGATTGGAGTTACTTCAAAGTTGATTGAATATCAGACAGACACAAAAATGTTTATTGAGCATTTGTCCAATCTTGGCGCCGAAAACATTTACTCGTTTACGAATGATTCATCCGGAAATTTATGGATGGGTTTTTACGACCATGGCTTGGTGATGTTTGATACAAGAACGAAGCAAATTGTCAGCCGATATTTACATCGTGAAGACGATAGTACATCTTTGAGTAATAATCGCATCTGGTCGCTTCACACCGATACTCGCGGAACAATTTGGATCGGAACGGACGGCGGCGGACTTGACCGGTTGAATGATGACGGAAAAACGTTCACACATTTTACAATGAATGATGGACTTCCTTCCAATATTATCTTCGGAATCCTCGAAGATGCACACCATACACTTTGGCTCAGTACCGGAAATGGTATTTCAAAGTTTTCGCCAGAGACTCATTCGTTCAGAAATTATACCGTTGCAGACGGATTGATGAGCAAAGAATTCAACGGACATTCATCGGCGATGAGTTCGGAGGGCGAAATGTTTTTTGGCGGCGTGAACGGATTTACTTCCTTCTTTCCCGACAATGTGAAGGATGATCCTACTCAGCCGCAAATCGTGCTTACCGGATTTAAGAAGTTTGATTCGATTGTTACGTTTTCACAATCACTGACACACATCAAGCAAATCGAACTTGAATATGAAGAGAATGTTTTTACATTTGAATTTGCCGCGATTCATTTCACCGACCCGCCGCGAAATCAGCATGCATATATGCTGGAAGGGTTTGACCATGATTGGATTTACTGTGGTTCGAGAAAAAATGCAACATACACAAACCTTAATCCGGGAATATATCGTTTCAAAGTGAAAGGTTCTAATTGTGACGGTGTCTGGAATGAAGAAGGAATATCCATTACTCTTGTCATTCATCCGCCATTTTGGTTGACCTGGTGGTTTCTTTCTCTCAGCGGTACGGTTATTATTGGTTTAATTGTCGGGACGGCGCGATATGTTTCCGTTAGAAAAATCAAGAGGAAATTAGAACTGCTCGAACAGCAACACGCGTTGGAAAAAGAACGTCTTCGTATTTCAAAAGATATGCATGATGATTTGGGTTCGAGGATTACGGAGATTGCGCTTGTTACCCAGCTTGCAAAGAAAGAAGCGGAAGATAACAAAGCAATGAAAGGACATCTTCAAAACATCTCTGTGTCTGCGGAAGAAATCATCACTTCGTTTGATGAGATTGTCTGGGCAGTGAATCCTGAAAATGATACGCTGAATAATCTTGCAGATTATCTGAGTCAATACACGATTGATTTTTTACAGAAAGCAAACATCAAAGCGCGGCTCGATATTCCGATGGATATTCCGGAAGTCCAACTTTCTACGGAGGTACGGCATAATGTGTTCATGGTGGTGAAGGAATCGCTCAATAATATAGTGAAGTATTCAGGCGCGTCTGAAGTGAAGGTTCGGTTTGTAGCGGAAGAATCGTTCATTCATTGTTCGATTGAAGACAACGGGAAAGGATTCGACAGTCAAGAAATTGGTTCGTTCAGTTACGGCTTGAAGAACATGCGAAAACGAATCGAAGAACTTGGCGGAACATTTGATATGGATTCCGAAAAAGGAAAAGGAACACGCTTACAGTTCGATGTTACGTTGAAACACTAAAATCAAAATTCACCACTTTTGGCTATTGTTTCACATCACTTGAAAATCGTACCTTACAATATGAACAATCCGAAATCAAAAAAATGTCTTTAAGAGTATCCATTGTTGAAGATGACGAGCGTATCCGCGAAAGCTTAATCGTGTTGATAGACGGTGCGGAAGGTTTCCGTTGTGTCAGCGCGTATGATAGCGCGGAAGATGCACTGAGCGATTTGAAACTGAAAGACCCGGATGTTGTTCTCATGGATATCAATCTTCCGAACATGAACGGGATTGAATGTGTCCGCAAATTGAAAACATCGCTCCCGAAAACGAACATCATCATGCTTACGGTGTTTGAAGATAACAACAAAATATTCTCTGCGCTCGAAGCCGGGGCAAGCGGTTATCTGCTGAAACGAACTTCTCCTGACCAACTCTTGAACGCAATCAAAGAAGTGCAAAACGGGGGTTCACCGATGTCGAGCCAGATTGCACGGAAAGTTGTACAATCGTTCCATAAACCTGTCGAGCAAAACAGGGAGATAATTCTGCTCTCCGAACGGGAAAAGGAAGTTATGAATTTACTTGTGGAAGGATTTCTTTATAAAGAAATTGCCGAGAAACTTTTTATCAGTGTAGATACAGTTCACAGTCATATCAGAAGGATTTACGAGAAACTTCAGGTGCGCTCACGCACGCAGGCGGTAGTGAAGTTTTTGAAGAAGTAATTGAAAGAACTTGCCACGCACTTGTTCCTCTAAAAGTAGAAGGAAGGTTTAGAGAGTTTAAGTATCAAAGAAAAGTGCGTTGCAAGTAATACTACAAGCCCGCTCACCCGAAATGGTGAACGGGTTTCTCTTTTTTCTCTCTTTCCTTTCATCTTTCACCATAATTGGCTATTGAACCTCTTCTCCATTGCAGGTATATTACACTGTAATTTATTCAATATTCAGAATCAATATCAAAAAGCGAGAATGTTATGTTCTTTCATCTTCTGTCACACAACTTACAATACAACCTGATACGCTTCATCTGTTTTTCAGGATTATTGTTCCTCTTTATTTCTGCATCTGAACGAACAGATGCTCAGGTAAAAATCACGACAACAAATAAACCTCGTCCACTCATTCAAAAAGAAACAGGTCCGGATTGTAACGATATGTTCTTCGTTCAAAAAGGAATTCTGAAAGAGTGGAGTGGCAGTTCGAAACGGGAGAAGAATGAAGATGAACTGAAACGACCACAGCGCAAGTCAATAAACAGAGTGTACGGAATTTCAAAACCAAATTCAGCGCCATTGCAACGGGGTGATGTTCTTGTCGGGATTGACAGTGCACGCATCCGTCACTACGATTCTCTCGGCACATATCTTGGTGATTTGCAAATGCCGTTCGATTCAACATTCAGTCATAATAAGATTACCGGAATGATGACAGATTGGGACGGGAATTTATACGCAACTCTCTTTCAAGATAGCAGAATCGGTAAGTTTGACGCTTCGGGAACGTATCTCGGATATTTTGATGGAGTGCAAGACAGTCACCCGGAATCAATAACAAAAAATCTGGCAGGCGATATTTATGTCGGCATAGCAGACTATTCTCCGTTCGTTGCTGTTTTTTATTCATACGATGAACATGGGACACTCTTAAATACACATGGTACCTATGGCGAATGGCGCGGCACGGATTGGATCGAACTTTCAAGAAATCAAAAATCACTATACTACACTTCGGAAGGCAGATATATCCTCAACTATAATCTCCTCAATGTTACATTAGACGCTTTTGCTGTTCTCCCCGGTGGTATTTACACATCTTCATTTGCATTACGGGAACTCCCGAATGGTGAAGTCCTTGTTGTATCGGATACTCTTCGACCCGATACTACCTTTCATGGTTTTGTGTATCGTCTGGATGCAAATGGAAATATCGTTCAGACATACAGTCGTTCCGGCTCAGCATACTTTTTCGGAATGACTATCGGACTGGATGGAAATACCTTCTGGGTGAGTGATTATGAAAGTGGGCTGGTGTACAACTACGATATTGTTTCCGGAGCTATTCTCAATACGATTGATGTCGGTGCCGATGGGTATTACGGCTCAACCGGAGGTATTTTTGTTTATGGTGAACAAGGAAACTATTCAACGGCACGAATCGGCGGAATGAAATTTTTAGACTTGAATCAAAACGGATTCCATGATAAGAACGAACCGGCGCGTATCGGCTATCCGGTTCTGCTTGAAATGCCTGATGGCAGTGAGATCGTTGCTACAACGGATTCGTTAGGAATTTATCAGTTTGAAAATCTTCTTCCCGGAAATTACATCGTGAGAGATTCTCTTCCCACCGGATGGTGGTCAACAAATCCCGGGTCGGATCAATATGCGGTAACGATCACCAACAACGAGACGGTTGGGAAGAAAAATTTCGGAGAGTATGCAGTGAACACATTGGGCGGCGTTATGTATAAAGATCAGAATGCAAACGGGCTGAGAGACCCGGATGAGGTTCCGTTACCAAATGAGCGAGTGTATTTATATGCAGATATCGGCCAGTTTCACCCGATAAGAATTGATACATTTCTGAGAACCGATAGTCTCGGGTATTTTGTTTTTCAGGGTCCGCCCGGTTTGTATAGTATTTATTCAGACGGTCCTTATAATTGGTCACAAACACAACCACCCGATTTTGAGGCGTATGAAGTTTTAGCTGAAACGGTGAGTATGACGCTGACCAATCTTGATTTTGGTTTGGCTCCGCCGGAATACCAAAATTACTATTTCACATTTAATCCGGAGAGTCTTGCTCTCTCGAAAGATAATCGTGGCAAAATTGGTTTTGCGGTGAAGAAGAAACCGGACAAGGTAAAGTTCAAAGTGCGGATGTACAACGATCAGGACAGCATCAATGGAATGTATATTGAGTTCATCAATGAAATGAATGAAAACAAAACACCGACAGTGAATCTCCATGGTAAAACAACTACCGGATTCCGGTATTCAATTCTTGATTCGAAAAGGAAAAAGTGGTACTTCTATTTCGGAACTGCAAGATTATACCCCGGAGATTCAGTCACCATCAACGGAATCGGGAATAAAGGTTCGCTGATGAAAGTCCCGACATTTTTCTGGACGAAAGACAGCATGAAGGTTGGTCTGAACCGAAAGAATGCGACGTATATTGATAACGATTTATTATTGCCGAGGCCGAATCGTTTGAATATTGTTGACGAACTCTTTACGCAAGGAGGATTTGATTCGACCTCAGGATTCATCGTCGGTATTCCAAGAAAAGACAGCGCGAAGAGATACGGATGGGTTCACATGAAACGGATGGCAGATGTGCACAAATCGTTGTACGAGTTGAAACGGAGTGTGGTGAATTTGCATGACAGTGCGGGAAGAGGATTCGAGAAATTCTCGAACGGAAAACCGTTTGTCGGAAAACTCGGAACGCTTCCGCCGAGTAAGCAAGATAATTCACTATTTGCAAATCAGGTCGCTCTGAAAATCAGTATCCTTGCTTCTGCAATGGAAAAAACTCAACTAGGTCTCGGTGAATTGATTTATGACGACAGGGGAACAAATCCTCTCAATGGAAAAATGGTGAAAGAAATTGCCGCCATGGTGGACTCAGCATTGACCGGAAAACCGGGGCGCGGGTTTGCGAGTGCGGCAACATTCAGAAATCTCGATACAACCATCAGACAAATCGTAAATGCGTTTGAAGGAATTTTTGATTCGATAAGTTTCAGCACGAAGACGGTTATTTATGGAGATATACAATTGCTGTATCGTCCGTTTCTGAGAGTGAATCCGGACGTTGTTCCTGCGAAGATTATTCCTCGCTTGCCGGAAAATGAAGAACCAATGGGATTCGCGCTTCATCAGAACTATCCGAATCCGTTCAACCCGACGACGAATTTCGGATTTCGGATTGCCAATTTCGGATTGGTGACGCTGAAGATTTACAATTTACTCGGGCAGGAAATTGCTACCCTGCTAAATCAAGAAGCGCTAGAAGAGGGAGAACATGAAGTGACTTTTGATGCAGGCGTACTTTCG
>JACPVN010000216.1 GCA_016191715.1 Ignavibacteriota bacterium
CTTGCAGGAGGTATTGCACATGATTTTAATAATATCCTCACCTCAATTCTCGGTTCAGCCTCGTTGATGCGGAGACGAATGACTATCGAACCGCAATGGGTGAAGTATGTGGATTTGATTGAAACCGCCTCACGGCGCGGCGCGGCGTTAACACGGCAACTTCTTACCTTTGCAAGAAAAAACAATCCGTATGTAAGAACGATTGACGTGAATGAAATTATTGATGAAACGCGTCGCCTCTTCGAACCGACGATTCCGAAATCAATTATCATTCGCACCGTGCTTTCGCCTGAGCCGGTATTTATTGAAGCGGATGAAGGACAGATTCAACAGGCGTTGTTGAATTTATGTTTGAATGCGCGGGACGCGATGCCGAATGGCGGAATGTTGACGGTAACATGCAAGCCGGTTACAATCAAAGAAGAAGACGTTCAGCAATTTGCCGATGCAAAATCGGGGCAATACGTGATGCTGACAATTGTTGATTCCGGCGTCGGCATTCCGGCAAACGTAAGGAATAAAATTTTCGAACCGTTCTTCACAACGAAGGAGCAAGGAAAAGGAACCGGACTTGGATTGGCAGTCGTGTATGGCGTTGTACGCGGGCATAACGGCTACATTAATGTTGACAGTGAAGTTGGTGCGGGAACAGTATTTACCATGTATTTGCCGCGTGTGATGAACGGGAAACAACTTCCGAAAGCGAAACAGGTTTCTTCAAAGTTAGTCGGCGGGACGGAACACATTTTAATGATTGAAGATGAAACGACGGTTGGTGAAATTGGCGTTGATATTTTGCGCGACCTTGGCTACAACGTTCAGATTGCACGCAACGGGATGGAAGCAATTCAAATGCTTGCCGAAACACGAGAGACATATCACCTTGTTGTGCTTGATATGAACATGCCGAAACTTGGCGGTCGCTCGACGTTTGAATATCTGAGAAAACATCATCCAGCAATAAAAATTCTTGTGTGTAGCGGGTACAGTGCGCAAATGCTTGAGGACGGACATTTTTTAAGTTCGATTCACGGCTTCATTCAAAAGCCGTATGAGATTGACGACTTTGCGATGACGATTCGCTCCGTGCTTGATGGAGTTGAAACGCAGTGAGTGTGCCCGTTCTTTTTCCGGTTATGGATTATTCTTTGTTACAGGAGGAACCCTGTATCTGTTTTCAGCACGTATTATCTGAAAGATTCGGCTCTTGAATGACATAGGCGCAAAACTGAAACAGGCGAGAGAAGAGAAAGGATTTTCTCTCAATGATGTTGCTCAATCAACCCGTATCAATAAAAAATATCTTGAAGAGCTCGAAGAAGGAAAACCGATTTCGATGCCGGAGTTGTATGTTCAATCGTTCATCAAAGATTATGCAGCGTTTGTTGGTGTTGAATTGCATGAGCAATCAACCGCAAACAAACAAGAGCAACAACCAACAGGAAGAATCACTTCGACAGTATCCTCTCAGGTAACAACGACAAATCTTCCCGGCTCATCGGCGATGAAATACCCGGAAATCCTCAAACCGAAACGGAGTCATCAGTTTAGAATTCTATTCATCATCACGTTCATTGTTCTAACAGCATTTATCGGTTTATTGTATTGGAAAGGAACGTTGTCGGAAAATCCGTCCGTACAGGAAGTCAGATTCAGCGATGTGATGAACGAGTGGGAAACAAAACATGAGACGGATTCCGTTGCAACACCGTTTCTTTCCGATTCAACCGATTCAAGTTTCGCGCTCGACAGTTTGGTGCTTGAGGGCGCAGCGTTGGAAAGTGTGTGGGTACGCGTTGTAATTGACGGAGCGGAAATTAAGGAACAAACATTACCGCCGTTAGGTCGCATCCGATGTGAAGGAAGACAGTATTTCGAATTTTCGACGGACAATGCTCGCGGAATTATTCTGACATTCAACGGAGAGCGAATTGGGATTCTCAGTCAAATGAAAAAGCCGATGTGGAACGTTACCATAGCGCCAAGCACGCTTGAAAAATTACAGACGATTGCAGGGAGAAAGCAGTGAGTTTTTTTCGTTATGAGCAATGAGAAGTGAGCATAGTGTAACGATGCTTACTTACACTAACCACTCACGAGTCACGAATTACGAGTCACCAAATACGAATCACAAACAATGAAACCGGATAGGAAAATACTGCAACGAATCGAGCAACTTCGAAATGAGTTGCGTCGGCATGACTATCTCTATTATATGGAAGCGAAGCCGGAGATTTCGGACTCTCAATATGATGGTATGATGCGTGAATTACAGTCATTTGAAATAGAATTCCCGGAACTTGTAACACCCGATTCTCCTACGCAACGTGTTGGCGGTGAACCGACAAAAGAATTTCCAACAGTTCAACATATCATTCCGATGCTGAGTTTGGCAAATGCTTATACAGAGGAAGAATTGCTTGATTTTGATAAACGTGTACGGAATTTGCTCGGCGATGAACGGTATCAATACGCGTGTGAATTGAAGTTTGACGGCGTTTCACTCAGTCTTCATTATGAAAGCGGAATCCTTGTTCGGGGAGTAACGCGTGGTGATGGAACTCAGGGCGATGACATCACCAACAACGTGAAGACCATTCGCTCGATTCCTCTTCGACTTGAGATGAGCGCCTCTGGCGCCATCCCGTTGAGCGGGACATCGAACAAACAATTGTTGAACTGTGAAGTACGCGGAGAAGTGATGATGTTCAAAAAAGATTTTGATGAAATGAACGAAGCGCGCATGAAGGCGGGAGAGGAAAAGTTTATCAATCCACGAAACACGACAGCGGGAACGTTGAAACTGCAGGACTCAAAAATTGTCGCACAACGGAAGTTGAGATTTTACGCTTACTATTTAAGAAGCAACACCGGAAGTTTCAAAAGTCATTTTGAAAACATGCAGATGCTCAGGAAGGTCGGTTTTCCGGTGTGTGAATATGCAATACTCTGTGATGGGATTGATGGAGTCGTAGAGTATTGGAAAAAAATGGAGTCGCTTCGTGACACACTTTCGTATGAAATTGACGGAGTTGTGGTGAAAGTTGATTCGCTTGCACAGCAGGAACGTCTTGGAGCCATTGCAAAAAGTCCGCGCTGGGCGATTGCAAGCAAGTTTGCCTCGCGAAAAGGAGAAACGCAACTTCGGGGAATTACGCTTCAAGTCGGACGAATCGGAACGGTAACACCGGTTGCCGAACTTGAACCGGTGTTTGTCGGTGGCTCAACAGTCAGCCGCGCTTCGTTGTACAATGAGGATTACATTCAGGAACTTGACATTCGGGTGGGCGATACGGTGATTGTTGAGAAAGGGGGAGATGTTATACCGAAAGTTTCCGGTGTTGTGTTGGAGAAGCGTCCGAAAAACTCCAAGCGATTTGTCTTTCCGAAAAAATGTCCTGAATGTAAATCGCCGCTTGTCCGGCTTGAAGAAGAAGCGAATTATTATTGTGAGAATTATGAATGTCCGATGCAGATTCGCGGACGCATTCAACATTGGGCAATGCGCGGCGCAATGGACATCGAAGGACTTGGCGAGGCCGTTGTTGACCAACTCGTTGACCATGGCTTTGTTCACAACATCGCTGATTTGTATGATTTGCATAGCCACAAGGAGAAGTTGATTGAACTTGAACGCTGGGGAGAGAAGAGCGTGCAGAATCTTCTTGATGGAGTCGAACAAAGCAAGCAAAAACCGTTTCATAGGGTTTTGTATTCGATTGGGATTCGTCACGTTGGCGCGGGTGTCGCACAGGTTTTGACTGAACATTTCAATACGATAGATGAAATTGCGAAAGCGAATGAAGACGATTTGCAATCAATCTATGAAATCGGACCGAGGATTGCTGAAAGCATCGTCAAGTTTTTTTCTGACAAACATCATCGGGAAATTATTGAGCGGTTAAAGTATTCTGGTTTGAAACTTGAGACTGAAAACAAGAAACAAACCGGTCCGTTTTTCAAATTGACGTTCGTACTGACAGGAACCCTTGCGAATTACACTCGAGACCAAGCAAAAGAAATAATCGAACAACATGGGGGAAAAGTCGCGTCAAGTGTTTCCAAGAATGTCAGCATTGTTATTGTCGGCGAAGAAGCAGGTTCCAAACTTGACAAGGCAAAGAAGTTGGGGATTGAGATTTGGGATGAGGAGAGATTTAAGAATGAAACTAAAAAATAATTCACCACGAATTACACGGATGCTATCGCGGATATTCACTGATGTGATTTTTTTATCCGCGATAATCGGTGTATTATCTGTGTCATCAGTGGTTAATAATCAATAACGAAATGTTCGAACGCACCAAAGCATTTTTAGGACTTCAATACGCAAAGTTCCAGTTCAGAAAAGAAAAGGATGAACCACAGGAGTTGACCAACTTTTTTTCCGGAGCGAAAAGCGTTTTGATAACTCTTCCTTTAGGGTATGAGGAGTCCATAATTGCCAGCAACGCGCTTCGGGCGTTCAAAGCGCGGCTGAATCATTTGCATCTGACAGTTATTAACAACAGCACGAGAGCAACTTC
>JACPVN010000217.1 GCA_016191715.1 Ignavibacteriota bacterium
CTATGATACCGCCCCCTTCCTGAATAAATTTCGCCGCATGATAACCGACATTCCCAAGTCCCTGAACAACGACTCGCTTTCCTTCCAAGCCGGGAGTCAATCCAAACTTCTTCATATCCTCTTTATTATTACATGCTTCACGAACAGCGAAGTAAACACCGCGACCGGTTGCTTCACGTCTTCCGCGAATTCCCCCCTGACTGACAGGTTTTCCTGTTACACAAGCCGCCGCATCAATCTGTCCGGGATTGAGCGCAGCGTAAGTATCAGCCATCCACGCCATCTCACGTTCGCCTGTTCCGTAATCGGGCGCGGGAACATCAATGCCGGGACCGATAAAATTTTTCTTGACAAGTTCCGCCGTGTAACGACGCGTGATTCGTTGCAACTGTGAGACCGAATATTCTTTCGGGTTGATTTTGATTCCGCCTTTCGCCCCGCCGAACGGAACATCAACAACCGCGCATTTATACGTCATCAACGCGGCGAGCGCCATTACTTCATCTTCATTCACATCTTCATTGTAACGGATGCCCCCTTTCGTTGGCGACTTGTGCTGACTGTGTTCCACACGCCAAGCGGAAATGACCTGATAGCCTTCATCCGTCTCAACGGGAAATTTGAAATGATAGACACTGTTACATACTTTGATTTGCTCCAGCAAACCTGCGGGATACTCAAGATACTTTGCCGCGTTATCAAAATTGCGGACAACATCTCCGAAAAAACTAGTTTCGTTCATTGATATAAATTGGTGATTAGTGAATCGTGAACCGTGAATTGTGAATTGTTATCTATACAGGGAAGAAATGGGGGAAGACATCCGTCTCAAGACAGATGTAGTTGGGAATCCTATGTATCATCGGGCAACGCCTTTGGATTTTTTGACCATAAGCGTTGAGAAAATCGTCAATTTGCATGCCACATGCAAATCGGAGTTTAATCAAGAATGGCTATTGTTCATCCTAAAAGAATCTCAGGAATGAGAAGGAAATTTCTGTTGGTTTTCAGGGTTGAAAGGAGAGAGTAAATGGTGATTGGTGAGTTGTGATTGGTAATTAGTGAGGAGTGACTGTGAATTTCAATAATATTTTACACGAATCACAAATCAACTTTTCACAAATCTCTCATGAACAAATCACCGATGTACCTTTCACGGAACTTACTTCAACAGAAGCATAGATTTCGTATCCGAAAAGAGTTTGCCATCATAAAGACTCTGAGCATTGATACGATAATAGTACAACCCGCTAGAATACAATGATGCATCGAACTCGATCGCATGGTGTCCTTCTTCCATATCCTGTGCGCTCAATTGTGTGGCGACTTCCTGTCCCAAAATGTTAAACACCTGAATCGTTACAGATGAAGCAACGGGTAAATCAAACCGAATTGTTGTTGATGGATTAAACGGGTTCGGAAAATTCTGGTAGAGTGTGAATGTCTTCGGTACTGTTTCCGCGCGGAAATAATATTTTTTGTCTTCATCAATTGTCATAGTCACCGGGCGAAGGTGTTCGAGTTTGTATGACTTGAGTGGCTTCTTCCCGTCACGTTCAATGATTGAATATTTTATTCCATCCTGCTGTTGCAAACTCAACGAGACCTTGACTTGTCTTCCGTTGGTTTGAAGTCGAATCGGAATTTCTATCGGTTCACTCATTTCTTTCTCTAACTGAACAATCATTCTGTTTGATGCAAACCTGACATCGAATGCTTCTCGTGGCGGCGCTGGAGGCAACTCAAATTTATTCATGTGTGCATTGGCACCGCTACCGAAGTACAGAACCTGTTTGCGTACGATGTTCGTAAGATTGTTGTCAGCAATCTCAAACGATATCGAGTTCTGTGTTGCTTCAACAGATTCTTGTGGTTGTTGTTGTTCCTGTATTGGTTTTGTAGAAGATAACGAAATTGGAATCCCTTCATGCAGAATAATCGAACCGGCTCCGCTGGCTTTTATCCAATATGCTCTTCCGGGTTCAATTATGTTCGCAGTATAGTAACCACTGTTGTATCCAAAGAAATTTGATGCAAGAAGATTCTCAGGAAGCGTACTAACGTTCCCTGTATCTACAGGAATCGAAGTCGTGCCAATCATATTCCAACTGTCTGCAACTTCGATTGTGTCGTTGTTTCTTGGCCCGCCTTGTAACGGCAACGCCTGATCTTCCGGAAACTTCAACCAATATCCGACACCGTGTTCGAGCGTGTCTTGTTGCTGATATCCTCCCTCATAGGAAAATGCGCTCGAGGAGGAAGTCGGGAAGATAAAAGTCTTAGAGTAATTCGGAACGATAAAGGGAACAGAGACCATGTTCCAACCGTCATTATAGAACATGAGCGGAACGGGTGGTTGACCGCCTCCGCTACCACCATTCCAAAAGCCAACGCCTTGCCGGAATTGAGATGAAGCGCTGGTTCCTGAGTTGGGTTGACCGACAGAGGAATTCATTATAAACTGAGACGATCGGGAAAATCCACCTCCACCGTCGTGAACTGTCTTTGTTTGTTTTACAGTCTGGGCAAATGATTCTTGCAAACATAACATAAGAACAAATAAAGTGGTTAATGTTGCTAACTTCAGTTTCATAATATCACCTTTTAAAAAATCATTCATTAATATATTGAGCGACTTGACCATCATTCTCCAATTTGCGCCGGGTCAATAATTGTTTCATAAATAATATCTTTACTAAGAACAATCGGTTCGGGATAGATCTGACCTAAAAACACAATCCTTCCGCCGCTTGTCGCGGCTGTTTGAGCATCGCTAAGATAATAATATGGATATGAAGCAGAACCGGCAGTGTTTCCGTAACGACGGTCAACCCACCGAGTATTCACATGATAATCATAAAGGTAGATTCCACCTTCGCCGTAGAGATTATCGTAACCATTCGTCCCCCAATCTTTATAAATAGAAGCCTTCTCCATCAACAGATATCGAACGCCGGTTGCACTCAGGTGCGTAGCGCTGGACCAGAATGCCGCTGCGGTTCCCGCGGCATTGGGTGTAGCGGCACTCGTACCACCAAACGCTCCTCCATAAGCAGTCGTAGTAGTATTCGTTGGACCACAGAGTTTCGGTCTTGTTGAACCTTCGTTTGTAGGACCCTGACTACTGTAACTCATAAGAATTCCTGAAACTCCATTCGTGGAATCAAAATCGTCTTCGTCCACAGCGCCGACAGAAATACAATTGGATCTCGTGCTATTCGATGGAGAGGTCGTAGAACCCTCGGCAACCATATGTTCTAACCAGGTTATTCCACTGTCATGAACAAATACTTCAAACTCTGTTGAACCTCCATTGTCCCGGAAAACGCATAAATGTACAGTTACCGTCGAAGCGCCATTATTTGTCCAACTGAATTCTTCATAGTTATTCCCTGCATTCGTACTGCTTGCTAACACGGTAGTGAGCGAAGCATCATAGAGGTATAAATCGTAGTCGTATGTTCCGCCTGAAGTGTTCCATGAAAGATAGAAATTTCCGCTTCCTCCGCTTGTAATTGTCATATCAATCGTTTCATCACCACTCGACCAATCATGCCAATCACTACTTCCCGATCCAGCCGTATAGTTACCTTGCCAATGCGTTTCCGCTCTATTACCGGCGGAAGTGAAAAAGAGAATTCCATTATCTGTGGCGGTTGCGACAGCGGCACAGGCATCACCCGTATTGTCATCCCATCCTTCATTATAGAAGGGAAGCGAAGAAGAAATGATATCTACATTATTTGTTACAGCATGGTCTACAGCATTTCCGAAATGTGTAAGGTTTGCAATACGATATATGAAGTAATCAGCCTCGGGGGCATGGTCAAATACCTCCTCAACACACGCACCTCCGTGCTGTCCTGAACCGGACGTTAAACCACTCCCCGTATAATCTACACCAGTATAGGTTGCTGGTGCATCTCCGTTTGATTGAGCTGCGGGGATGGTCGAGAAATCATAATCAATAATTCCGACATCAATACCCGTTCCATCTGCACCTCCATTAATGTAACTTGTCGAATTAGTTTTTCCCGGACCTTCATCATCCACAAGTTGAGCATGTGAACGTTTCATAAAAAATCCCGTGGGTAGTGCTTTCGCTACATTCAACAATTGTTCAGGCGATATCCATACGCTCTGCCTGTGCCGCCATGTTGCATCAACTTCTCCATTAAATTGCCTGATATATTTTTCACCTAAAGGACTCTTGCCATTTTGATTAAGGATTTCAACATTGATTTTCCCATCTGCTCTTGAATGTAATCCTAATTCACGTATCCGATTCGGCAGGTTCTCGTTTTTACGAACCGATTCTGTCAAATCGAACAGAATAGACTGCATCGGATACTGTTTAGATTGTTGAATATTATGCTTTTGATTCCGGAGTTGTTGAGATGAACTTTGAAAGAACAAAACAAAGCAAAGCACAACGATTATCCCTAATCGTCTCTTCCGTATCCAATTTATGTTCCTAATCATTTTTATTCTCTCTCATTATTGAAGGTTGACGAGAACAAGAACTAAACCACGTCCATCTTTTAGAACAGACATTGCCTTTCCAATAATTGTTCCATGGGATTTTTCCTGACTATCGGCTTTCATCGCATAACCGGGAGTGGTTGATGTTGTCAGAAGGTCGCCGGGTTCGATGCTGCCATAACTTGCATCAACTTTGCAATACACTCTTCCTGCAATTGCAATTGGAGTATTCCCGGACATAACACCATCCTGATGAAGTAAGAGTCCCGGGTTCACACCACCTGCACCACTCACAATTCCGGCAACTTTTTTGTCGTACGCTTCATCCGATATTTTCAACATTCCCGGATGTTCCGCATCAATAACCATCAGCGTTCCCGCTTCAATTATTTCGTTTGATATTGTTTCGAACGGTTCTGCAAGGTCTGAACCACCGGTAATTTCCACAACGGAACTTATTATTCGCCCATCACCAGTTCCATTGTAATCTGCATTCAAAGTTATCGTTCTTGTCCCGGAAGCATTTCTCAATCCAATCCATCCACCACTCCCTGTTTCGTATTGTGCATCAAGTTGTATCCGTTCAGAACCTGTGGAATCATACAAATACATTTCCGCTCCGCTTCCGCCATCATCCGCATCAAGCAGATATGTTCGTGTTCCCCCGGTCGTATAAAGTTCTGCTTCTCCATCATTCATCAATGCAAATAACGTTGTATTTCCAAGCGTATCATCAAGACTGAATTTCAAATCATTTGTTCCACCATCAAGTCCTACACTCCAATTACGTGTAGTGGTTAATGAGGTAGAACTA
>JACPVN010000218.1 GCA_016191715.1 Ignavibacteriota bacterium
ACGTTGAAGGTGTATAACTTGCTGGGTGAGGAAGTGGCAACCCTTGTTGATGAGATTCAGGTTTCAGGTTTCAAGTTTGAGGAGTGGAATGCTTCTGCGTTACCAAGCGGTGTGTACGTTTGCCGAATGACCGCTGGTAGTTTTACAACAACGATAAAACTCCTTCTCATGAGGTAATTAATGTCATAAATTTTTTCTCAACAAAATCTCACTGAATCACAAACACAGCAGTAAAGGAGATAGCCATGAAAAGCATCTCAACATCCATTCTATCATTCTTAATGTTCTTTTCTTCGTTAAGTATTCCCTTGTTCGCTCAGTGGTCTCACGATTCATCTGCCAACAACGCAATCTCTTCCGGCTCGGGTGAGCAGGAAAAACCATGTATTGTCAGTGATGGTTCGGGAGGTGCGATTATGGCGTGGCAAGATACCCGCAACGCCTATGGTATCTATGATATCTACGCTCAACGGATTAATGCTGTCGGTGTTGTGCAGTGGACTGCGGGTGGTATCCCTGTCACGAACGCGGAGTTTAACCAACTCGCTCCATTCATTACAAGCGATGGAGAAGGCGGTGCAATCATCGCTTGGTATGATTTTCGCGGCGGCATAGAACAATACGACATCTATGCTCAACGCGTTAATGCAAGCGGTGCAGTGCAGTGGACAACAAACGGCGTTGCTGTTTCCTCCGCATTGAATAATCAGGATTCTCTTTGCTTAGTCAGTGATGGAGCCGGAGGTGCAATCATTGCCTGGCAGGATAAACGAACCGGTACCACGGATATTTATGCTCAGAGAGTCAATGCATCGGGTGTTGTGCAATGGACGGCTGATGGTGTAGCAATTTCTACAGCAACATCTTATCAGCAATTTCCACAAATGGTAAGCGATGGCGGAGGCGGCGCAATCATTACCTGGTATGATTACAGGAACGGAACAACGGCGGATATCTACGTTCAACGGATTAACGGTTCCGGCATCGTGCAGTGGGCAACGAACGGCGTTCCTATTTCGCTGGCAACCAACGAGCAACAACTTCCCAATCTCATTAGCGATGGCGCGGGAGGAGCGATTATCGCATGGCAGGATAAACGTAGCGGCGGTGACGACATCTATGCGCAACGGATTAATGCAAGCGGTGTTGTTCAGTGGCTTGGCGATGGTGTTGTGATTTCCACAGCATCATCGAGTCAACGATACCCGACAATTGCGAGCGACGGCGCGGGTGGCGCGATGATCACGTGGTTGGATTATCGGAACGGAAGTAGCAATCAGGATATTTATGCGCAGAGGATTGATAACCTTGGCGCCGTGCAGTGGACTGCGAACGGAATTGCTATTTCAAATGCAACTGCTAATCAACAGAATCCGATCATCATCAGTGATGGTACCGGCGGCGCGATTATCGCATGGCGCGACAGGCGAAATGGTACAACAATAGATTGGGATATTTACGCTCAACGAATAAATGCTTCCGGTGTCGTTCAATGGCGGGTGAACGGTAATGCTATTTCGTCGGCAGAGAACTATCAGTGGTTTCCCGTCATAACTACCGATGGCGCCGGAGGAGCAATAATCACATGGGAAGATGCGCGTAGTGATGCTAACTTTGATGTCTATGTTCAACAGGTCGGAGCGGACGGTTACTTGGGAAGTAGTTCTGCCACAATAACCGGAATCAAATATTATGATTCAAATGGAAATTGTATTCTTGACCCAGGTGAGAGACGACTCAGAAATTGGTTGATTCACCTCGAACCGGGTTCACTCCGTGATTTCACCGATTCGGCTGGTGTGTATAGTTTCAGTGTTAATGCAGGAACTTATACTGTTGAAGAACAAATGAAAGAATATTGGTTCACGACCTGTGGCGATTCGTTTAACGTTACTGTTGCAAATGGAGAATATCGCTCGGGTGTGAATTTTGGCAATAAAATCATAGAAGATACAATCCCGCAGGATTCTACCCCGACTGATTTGACAGTAGATATAGTCCCTGTGTATCCTTATCCGCTTCGTGCGCCTTGTTGTGGTCAAACGATGACATACATTATTTCATATAAGAATGTCGGTTCAAAGACTGTTGAATCTGCAACACTTCGAGCGAGAATTCCTCAATATACTACATTTCAATCACAATCATCTCAACCCCATATTTGGTTCGATGGACCGGTGGGAACGTTAGAATACGAATGGGATATATTTGAGTCACTTCTCCCCGGTATGTCTGGAAATATCCGGGTAACAGTGTTAGTAAATTGTACTCCTCCAGATTTTCCTGAACTTTTCGCTGATGCATTGATACTACCAATTTCGACTGATAAAACTCCAGAGAATAATGTTGCAAACCATAATGTTTTAACATCATGCTCACGTGATCCGAATGACAAAACAGTTACACCTCAAGGGTGTACAGCACAAGGATACATTACTGCCGATGATTCACTGACGTACTTGGTACGTTTTCAAAATCTCGGCACTGCGCCGGCGTATCATGTTGTCATTAAAGATACATTAGATACTGACCTTGACGCTGGAACGGTTCAAACAATTTCAGAGAGTCATTCGAATGTCCTTGAGCGAAACGGACAGGAACTGACATGGACTTTCTGGGGAATCGAACTTCCGCCGCAAAGCGTTGACGACTTTGGCAGCAATGGCTATGTAAAATTCATAGTCAAACAAAATCCGAATAATCCGTTTAGCACAACTATCACCAATACTGCAAGTATCTATTTCGACCTCAACGAACCTGTTGTCACGAACGTAACCACGAACACGGTAACGAACACGCCGCTCCCGGTTGCAAGTTTTATTTACAATCAGGATTGCGCATCGCCTCCATGTTCGTTTGATTTTTCATACACAGGCGGTACAGCAGACGCGTCATATTTCTGGGATTTCGGCGTTGGAGCAATTCCCGAAACATCAATTGTTCAAAATCCAGTTGATGTTCAATTCACTTCGTCGGGATGGAAAACGGTTTTACTTCAGACAACACTTGATAATTGTACTTCCGAGCCGGCGTTCCAAAGTCTGATACTTCATTCGATTGAGGCAAGCGTAAGCGGGATGGGTACGATTACTCCTTCGGACACGCTCTTTGTTCTTGAAGGAGCAAATCAACTATTTTCCATAACTCCGGCAAACGGCTATCGAACAGATAGTGTTGTGATTGATGGAATCAATCAGGGTGTACTTACAAGTTTTGAATTTGTGAATGTGGATTCGAGCCATACGATACGGGCGTACTTCTCTATCTATATTGTTGTGAAGAATCTTTCGTTAGATGCCGGATGGAATATGGTATCGCTTCCTGTAACAGTTTCAGATTCGGATAAGACCACAAACTTTCCCTCAGCGCTTTCCAATGCCTTCGCGTATGAAGGAGGGTATATAACCAAAACGAAACTTTCGAACGGTATCGGCTACTGGTTAAAGTTTGGTGAAGAGCAGGTTATTGGCGTTGTTGGTAGTCCACGTTTATTGGACAGCATTGTCGTAAACAGTGGGTGGAACATGATCGGTTCAGTCAGTGAAGATGTTGTTGTATCGGAAATCGTTTCCGTTCCCGGAGGAATTGTTACTTCTCAATTTTTCAAATACGCTACTGGATATTCAATCGCTGATACGATTCAACCCGGGAAATCATATTGGGTGAAAGTGAATCAAGCAGGAGAACTTATTTTATCGTCAGTGGTCATTGGTAATTTGTCATTAGGGAAAATTAAGATTGTTGCTTCAGATGAACTTCCACCTCCGCCGCCTGAAGGCGACGGCAAATACAATAATTCTATAATTCCAAGTGAATTTGCCCTTGAGCAGAACTATCCT
>JACPVN010000226.1 GCA_016191715.1 Ignavibacteriota bacterium
AATGAACTACTCCGCCGCAAGGACGAGGTAGTAACCCTCGCCCGCCTCTGGCGCGAATATATTTTAGATAATTTCATTTGCGCTATTGATTTTCTACTCCACATTCTCTATATTCGCACACGCCGAACCTGCGAGCAGATTCAGTATATTCTCTTGGCAAGAGTTTCGTTTGTAAAAGTATCATACCGCCGTAATGAGAAGTTGAGAGGTTCGGAGAAATATATTCTTTATATCACCATAACAACCGTTGTTTGATTTCGCAGTCCACACAACATTCGTTTTTGTCTTGTAGAAGTTTCACACATCATTCGTGAATATAATTTGCCGCAAGCGCTTTTACCATGAAGTTGACACCACTACAACGACGAGCAATTGATTCGGTCATTTCCGGAGAATACACTCCCTATGATCTTCGGGAGTTTTTCCGGATTTGCTATATCCTTGCGCGACCGCTTATTCATAAAAAAATCAGCATCGGGAAAATCAATGTCCACATCCTTGGGTTACATGAAGCCGATATCATCACCGACTGTCTTGCCGACCTTTTTTCACGTGATGAACTCGGAAAGTTTCCCGTTGTCATGTCATTTGTGAAAAACCATCTCCCCGATTCGTCCCACGCTTCCAATGAAGAACTCCTCATGATATTAAGTTATCTCGTGATTGGTCAAGTGAATCAGAACATCGCGAGATTATACAATGAAAGTGATCCTACGTTAGGAAAAATTCTTCGAAACCTGAAAGCCATCCTCGAACGAACAACATTGTTTGAGAGCAACACCCGTTTCTCCGAACCGTATCTCTTTGCACGTAATTCAGAATATCTAAGCCATCTCCCTCCCATTCCGATGGAAATCGTACGACGGGAATTTTCTCACGTCGTTTCCGTTCATGATAGTATCGAAGAAATGGTGAAACGACTTCATACATTGCTTGTCAATCAACATTCGTATCAACGAATCGTACCGCTTATTGATACAGCACTGTTGTTGAAAGAAGTTTATACGGTCGCATGGAAAACAGAAGAGAAATTAGCAGAGATTGTAGAACCGGACATAGCAAACGGAGACATCGCACGGGTTGCAGAGGAAGTTTGTAAAAAATTATTTAAAGAACTCTATCCGACATATGTTGAAGGAAACAAATGCACGGAGAGTATGTACCGAAATTATTTTCAAGCGCTTCAGACAGTCCTCAGCGGAGAATTCGGTGATGGTTCCAAGATGAAACTCTCCTATTTCGACTGCCTGAAACTTTCGAATCCCGATTTAACAAAAGAAGAATATAAACATCAACATCGTAGCACAATGGAATACCTTGGAAAATTAGCCAAAACAAGAATGAAGGCATTGTTGAATGAATCATAATCCGCAAACTTACTTAAATGTTACTATTATCTATTAGATGTTTTATAGTGAATGATTATCAATGAATCACATATCAGAACAAACGTTAGTTCTTTTTGCACTGAATGCAAAACTCACACAAGAACAATACTCAAACACCGAACTCCATATTCAGGAATGTGCCGGATGTAAATCGCTGTACGAGGATATCGTTGATTACTATAAAGAAGTAGAAGAACAACAGAAGAAACTTCAGTTAGCGAACGCGAATGAGTTAGCGACAACATCGAACATTGTTCCGTTTCATACTTTTCCTCTGATTCGTTCTGAAACTTCCATCACTCCGCTGGAAGAGAAACGTCTTCCTATCCGGATTGCGCGGTATGTCGTGCGGCACCCTGTGGTTACTACTTCTGCATCGGGACTTGCCGCCGCGCTTGTGATTGCAGTATTGACTTTTTTTCCGAAGAAACTTATCACAGATACGAATCCATTGTTCGCACGACCGTTGGGCGAATTCCTTGTCGCATTTAACAAAGAAGGCGATACGCTCTGGAAAAATCATATCGGTCCAAATTATGATAAGATGGATTTCTTCGCAGGCGATAAAAAATTATTGGAGATGGTTGATGCAGACGGAGACGGGAGACAGGACGTTGTCTGTGGATATTTACAGCCGTTCGGCGCGAACATGCGGGAAAGAAAACGAACTCTCTCGCTCTACAATTATGACGGAACACTCCGATGGAGACACGAATTCAACAACGCGATTCGATTCGGTGAAGAAGAATTTTCAGAGTTCTATGTTTACACCTCGTTAGTTGCCGGCGACTTTGACAGGGACGGCAAGACAGAAATAATCACTCATGTCGAAAACGGAACAAGTTACACAAGTGCAATTCTCAGCTACGATGCAAACAGCGGCACGTTGTCAGGTGAATTCTGGAATCCGGGATTTTTAAAATATCTCGACCATGACAGTCTCTCGACGCCGGGAACGAAAAATATTTATGCTGGTGGACTGAATTTTCATTATGAACGTCCCGCGCTCGTTGTGTTCGACCCGCAATGGATTCAAGGATTTGGTCCGACAACACCGGGGAATGAACCGCCGAACGTTCCGCCGGGGACCGAAAAAGTGTATGTTCTTTTTCCGAGAACCATCCTTCACGAACATCCACTCTTCTCAATAGATTATGCCCGATTCATCTACCCAAAAAAAGATGGTGATTTGGAAATTTGGGTGGAACTTCAATTCAGCGGCGGCCAATTGTACATGGCATATTTCTTCGATGTTGAAATGAATTGCACAAAAGTAGAAATCGTCGAACGGACTCAGATTATCCCGAACATGATGAAGTTCGAGCCGGAAATAGAAAAGAAAATTAGAAGCCGCGAATACCTCGAACAACTGCGTCAGCAGGTAGAGTATTGGAACGGCGAAAAATTTGTAGCAGAACCAAGCATAAACAAACACTATGCGGCTATGGCTGGGAAAAATTTATTCCCGTAGAGTAACAGGACAAAAAAGAAATGCACGAGTTGCGTTTGTAATTTTACTATTCTTTCCTCTCTTTGGATATTCACAGCCCTGTGTCTCTCCTCCCTCCGGTTTAATAGCGTGGTGGAGCGGAGACGGAACTTCAAAAGAATTTGTAAACGGGTTAGATGGTTTGATACAAAAAGGCGCGACGTTCGACACAGGAAAAGTCGGTCTCGCGTTCAAGTTCGACGGATTTGATGACCACATCATCATCCCGAATTCAAAACGGGGACCGCTCGATGTAACCGGAAATAGTATTTCCATCTGCACGTGGATAAATGTCTTCGACCATCGTCACGCGAGAAACGAATGGGAAAGTAAACGAATCATTGATAAATCTAATTCTATAGATAGATTAGATGGATACCGGCTTTATCTTTATCATGGTAAAGTGAGTTTCGCTGTGAATACTTCCGAGGGTTGCAGAGAAACCACATTCCCGGACACGCTTCCAACGCAAACGTTCATTTTCCTTACGGGGACGTATGACGGAACGAAATCCAAATTATATATAGACGCACTTGCCGTTGACTCTGCCTCCTGTACCGGCAGTATTGTTCGCAACCTGCTGAATGTTGTTATCGGTAACGAGGATAATTCTCCTTTTTATGGTTTCACCGGCTTGATTGATGAACTCATGATTTTCGAACGAGCATTAACTCCGAGCGAAATACAATCTCTTTTCCATGCAGGCAGTAGTGGAGTTTGTAAAGAACAATTCCTGAAAAAGAAGAAACGGAAATAACGAGGAGCGTTGAGCGTGGCGCGGGGGTGTGGAGTGCTGGGGAGAAAGGAAGAATGGGAGAATCGGAGAAAGGGTGAAACGGAGAAAGGGCGACCTCACTTTCAGACATTATTCTACCAACGACTCACTAATCACAAACCACCAATCACAACTCACCAATTAACCACTCACGAATCACCAATTAACCACTCACCAATCAACCAAACACCATCCACCAATATTTCCTCAAAATCAAACATTCCGGAAAAATCTATAAAAATTCTGCCGGAACTTTCCGCGTTTTCTGGTAAATGTAACTATTAACTATAAAAGTGATAAGAATAACTCACAGATGAATACCACCTTTTTCTTCAATATTGTAACAACAAAAATTGTGACATTTTTTTGTTGATTTGTCCAAACTAAGTTAGCAACATTGACATAGTTTTCACCTCAAAATTCCACGCAGTCAATCATTATTCCGAGCAGGCATTATGGCAGAAATTGTATCACCGGCTGATCTCGAGTATGAGATGAGGAAACGGTTTCCAACATTCTCATCACAACAGATAGAAAACCTGGTAGTGTTTATAGTGGAGTATTGTTCGGGGAAATATATCAACGGCAAACATCTGTTCTTACAAAAACGAAATCAACACATTCGTGAGTCGTTTCATGGAAATAACATACATGAGATCGCAAAACAGTTTCATCTTTCCATCCGACAAATTCGCCGGGTGTTGAAGGAAAAGTATTAATTATTTTTAGAATTTAATTCATTTCATCTACAAATTATTTTTAAGGAGTTTAGTATGTTAAAGTTCACATTTATTCTTGTAACAACCGCTTTGATAACGTTACTAGTTTTCAGCGATGCTCTTGTCGCTCAAACAAGTTGTACACCGTTTCCATCAGGTTTAGTAAGCTGGTGGAAAGGCGAGAACAACGCAAACGATTCGCAGGACGGTAACAACGGCACACCCCAAAACGGGACTACGTTTTCGGCAGGAAAAGTCGGACAGGCATTTAGCTTGGATGGAGTAGACGACTACGTCATAGCGACTCCTTACACCGGCGGACCTGTTTATGCATTTGAGTTTTGGTTCAACTCAAACTCTGTGATTAATTCTTCAACTTCTGTACGGTATCCGATACAATTTCATACAGGAGGTTCGGGTGTTTACGAAGTTATGGGATTGGGCGCGGGATTTTTGGATTCTGAATCGGAGGTAATCACACTTGCACACGATGGTAATGCGGGATACGGACGCACGTTTGTTGAAGGTATTTCGCTCAGTGCGAACACATGGTATCATCTCGCCGCCTCGTGGAATGGTTCGAGTTACACTATGTATGTGAACGGAGTAAGTCAAACCACAACGAAAAGAACGGCGCCAAACCACGCTCAACTGTTCACCGATGCAACAATGTTGCGTGTGGGAAATGCTGTATTCAATGGTGTACCTTCCAACTCTGTCGGAGGATTGATCGACGAAGTATCAACATACAATCGGGCGTTGACTGCAACTGAAATACAAGCGATTTATACGGCGGGGAGTGCGGGAAAGTGTTCACCGATTTCGATTACGCAAATGTCGTTACCGAATGGAACTGTAGGAACTTCTTATTCTGCATTCATTACTGCATCCGGTGGTGTGCCATCCTATTCATGGTCGCTAAGTAACGGTAACTTACCACCGGGACTTTCATTGAATAGTTTTACAGGAGAAATTAGCGGTACCCCTACAGCAAATGGAATTTATCCATTTACTATAAAAGTTATCGATGATAATCAAGCATCCGCTCTGCGACTACTTTCTATAAACGTTGGAGGCGTTTGCCTTACAACTCCCTCCGGACTCATTACATGGTGGAAAGGAGAAAACAATGCCAACGACTCACAAGACGGCAACAACGGCACACTCCAAAACGGGACTACGTTTGCAACAGGAAAAGTCGGACAAGCATTTAGTTTCGATGGAGTTGACGACTACGCCATAGCGACTTCGTACACCGGCGGGCCGGTTTATGCATTTGAGTTTTGGTTCAACTCGAACACAAGGATTGACGCCGGGTCATTACCCCGCTTTCCCATACAATTTCACACGGGAAGTGTTGGTGTGTACGAAGTAATGTCTATAGGAGCCGATAACCTCGATTCTCAATCCGAAGTGATTGCTCTGCAAAACGATGGCTTTGGGAATTATGGTCGCACATTCGTGGAAAGCATTACACTCAATCCGAACATATGGTACCACTTCGCCGCGTCATGGAACGGTTCAAGTTACAACATATATATTAATGGGGTAAGTCAATCCACAACCAAAGGCACGGCGCCGAATCATGCTCAACTCTTCACCGATGCAACCATGTTGCGTGTGGGAAATGGTGTGTTCAATGGCGTTCCTGCTCGTGGATTCGATGGACTTATTGATGAAGTATCAACATACAATCGGGCATTGACTGCAACTGAGATACAGGCAATTTATGCGGCGGGAAGTGCAGGGAAGTGTACAACAACACCGCCATCCTCTGCAGTATGTACACCTTTACTTACAAACGCACTTAGTTGGTGGAAATTTGAGAACAATTACAACGACATCGCGGGTATTCGTCCCGGTAC
>JACPVN010000079.1 GCA_016191715.1 Ignavibacteriota bacterium
AAATGATGTATTACCATTTTACCAAGTTCAAGATATTATCAAAACTTTACAAGAATTAGAGGAACTGTTGCCATGAAAAAAAATCTTCAATACTATCTTTCATTAGATTATCCTATTCAAATAGAACGCATGAAAGATGGGATGTTTTGTGCTTCAATACCATTGTTGAAAGGATGTAAAGGATATGCTTCAACTGTTGTTCATGCAATTGAAGAACTGCAAGGTGTGAAAGAAACATTACTTGAGCTCATGGTAGAGCAAAAGAAAAATATCCCCGAACCTACCGTTCATTTGGAAATACCTGTAACGGAGTTCCAACGATTGCCTTCGAGAAAACAATTAGACGTATTTGTTACAACGGTATAGTTCCACACCAAATCGAAGAACTCACCGTTTGATGGTTACAAGTTGAAAGGGAAGACATGGGGAGTGGTGAATAACGGAGTGGTGTTTGTATCATAGAGGAGGATGTGCGACTCACTTATCTTTTGAAGATTTTCTTATCACGAGATAGTGAGTCGCACGAAATTTCTACCTGTAGTATCAATGTGAATGTTTTCTTTTTTCTTGAAGTTTAAACACAATGATGAATCCAATTCCTGTTAGCCCTGCAATTGCAAGCATGATATAGCCCATCCATAATGTTATTCCTTTTTATCTTGTGGTGTAACAAAATATGCTAAGACTGTGAACAAAACAAATGTCCATGACTCCCTTGGTAAAAACTATAGAAAGTGAATTTGGTTCTTTATTTCTCCTTGTGAATGAGTTTGAAGAAATCGGAGAAGGAGAATAAATGTTTCCGAAAATGTTCGTTGTTTAGAAAGGAGGATACCGAAATGTTCTGTGTCGTTCCTTACAAAATTATTGTGAAGAAGAACGAAATCTTTCACATTAAATGAGAAGAGTGAACGATGTTCTTTCACTGCATAGAACAATTGTTCGTCATCTGTTTTCCCTTTTCGTTCTACTTCTTGTGCATGGAGAACGTCGAAACCGCGTTTCCGGAGAGCAATAGACAACTCGGCGTGAACATCTTCATCCAGAAAAAGGGAAATGTTCATCAAGCATTAATAACAGAATTCGGAAAGAGCAGCGCTTGAGTTTTCCAGTATTCTGTATCCGATGAAGTTGCTGCTTGTTTTTCAATTTCTTGACGATGGTCGAAATAGTATGCTAATGCCGAATGAACCTGTGCCTGTGTTAAATGTTTCAATGAAATAAGAATTTCATCCACACTCATTCCCAATTGAAAATATCCTGCAACTGTAGCAACGGAAATTCTCGTTCCCTCAATAATAGGAATGCCATTTAATATTTTGGGGTTTCTTTCGATGTAAGGATAAACTGTTGGTTGAGACGAACGACGCTCGCTATTTCGTATCTGTTTTCTTTCTTTGGTTATCATATCATTTGTATAACAAATTGTTCGGAAAATATACTGTCGAATTGTTAGATAAACAACTTTGTATGCATGAAAGCAACAACATGGAAAAGATAATAAGGTAAACTCGTGTTCGTTTTCATGTTGATGCAACTTATCCTGCTACGCAACGCTTTGAATTAGGGGTGCAGGGGCGTCTCGGGATTACATTACAACGGAAACCTTTGTAACGAGAATAATTACAAAGATCTTTAACTGGGAAGGAGTTGTACTCCTGACCTGTTGTCGGTCGGGAGTTTAACTTCTCACTCCGGAAAAGAAAAGGACGCGGAGCGTCTGCTGATACATTCCCACGCCTGATAGATGTTCAGAGCGTAGGAACGAGAAGAAAAGCAAGCGCTATTGAGTTAGCATTGGAAACACCGGACTCTACAATTATTCTTGATGATTACAAAGCGCGCATGATGGCAGAACAACTTGGTCTCGATGTAACCGGAACAATCGGTGTTTTCATTAAAGCAAAATTGCGTGGTATAATTATTTCGATAAAACCTTATCTGGAAATGCTCAGACGTACCGGGTTCCGTTATTATACCGACATTGAACATGAAGCACTCAAGCAAGCAGGTGAATAGAACTCACCGTTTAATGGATGTAAACTAAAAGGGAAGGCGTGGGGAGTGGTGAATAATGGGGTTCTGTTTCATTCATGAAACATATTTAAGTTTTTGACAGACTCAATAGAATTCAGTATTATCGTACTGTGGTTGAATCATTACAAACAATTATTAACAAACTCCGTTCACGAAAACACAACACACGCT
>JACPVN010000227.1 GCA_016191715.1 Ignavibacteriota bacterium
TGCCCGTACTATTTTCACCTCCATTCAACATAAAATTGTAGCAACTGTTTGCCAAAGGAAAAGTTTGAATCCAACCCGGACGTACTTCTTCACACAAAGAATACGTTCCGACCGGCAACCCGCTGAATGAATAATTTCCATTTGCATCGGTAAGAACAGTATCCGGATGAGTCCCGGAGAGTACGATGTTCCAACCGGCAATTCCCTGCTCACCTGCATCTTCAACCCCATCTGCGTCTGCATCGAAAAACTTTCTCCCGCTGATACTTCCCAGTGGATAATTTCCGAAATCATTTCCGGAAATTACATCTCCCGGATCTGCCGTAGCAGTATAACATCCTTCCGGTCCGGGATACGTTTGAATCCAACCGATTCGTTCCCCTTCACAAATTGTATATGTTCCTGGCGGTAAATTCCTTATTTCAAAATTTCCATTTGCATCGGTAAAGCCAAACGCACTTCTTGTTCCGGAGATATTGACTAACCATCCCGATATTCCTGCTTCGCCAACATCCTTCGCTCCGTTTCCGTCAACGTCATAGAACTTTTGTCCGCTGAGTGTAATACAGGAACCGATAACAATTTCCGACCATCCTACATTGTTCGTTTCATCCCACTCCGGGATTTGATTCGTCGGATCAATATAGACAAACAGCGTTTCCGTTCCCAGCCATACACCCGGAAGTTGAATGGTAGTTGTAACTGTATCCGATTGCGCGATATTCAAATCAACAAAATAATCTCCTCCAAGTTGAGTGCCAGTAGTTAAAGGTGGTCCGTCATAAAATCGAACAAGAACATTCGAGTAATTCGTGATGGATGTGTCGTTATTTCTCATCACGGCGATGAGCAGGACACTATCCCCCTGTGCGACACAGTAGGGGAGAATTGTCAATGATTCGACGTAGATATCGTTCACAGAAATCGAGATGCACACATATTGAGTACTTGTTAGTCCGTTCGCATCAGTGACTTGTAGCCCTACTTCACCGTTGAAAACATTATTGTATGTATAAGTAACCGTGTCCGTTGTGGCATCACCAAAAATACCATCTCCATTTAAATCCCATGAATACGAAACGATTGAATCGGCAGGATATTCCGGTTCATATGATTCTCTTCCGTCGAAGAACATCGGTTCACCAACTCTCCCCGCATAACAAGGTTTTCTTTCTGAAGGAATCGCGATTGCAACAGGCGGAGCGCATCCCGAACAAATATTCACCGTGATGGTTTCGATGTCTTCCAACTGAGGATTGCTGTTATCGCGTACTAACAATGTTATTGTATAAGTTCCCTGTGCAGCGTAGCCGGGATTGGTTGCAGTCATTCCGGTTGCATCATAAGTTCCATCATTATTCCAATCCCACAAATATTCCACAATGGATTTTGTCGGGTCGGTATGATAGGAATGAGAGCCATTCACTTCAAATGCCCAATTTGGCGGTTTGGCAGAAACCGGGTCAATCACGGCAACAGGTTTTTCAAATATTTCCGGAGTGAGAACGAGAATTGCAAACGCAGTGCTGAGCGGATGAATCCCGGGAAGATGTCCCCCATCCTGCCATGAACCATCCGCCTTCTGTCCCCATGTTCCGTGAGTTAATAAATGATTCGCATATTCCTGAAACCAGTTATGTGAACCGACATTCACTACTCCGCGCCTGTTATCAACAATACGCAATCCTTTTGCAACAGAAAACATCGAGTAGAGATTTCCATTAAAATGTTCTGCTGTATTTTGTCCATCAAAATTATCACCCCAATGTGAATTCAAGAAAGAGAGTGCATTTGTCACGGGCGTAGCACTCGAACCGTAACCAAGCATAACATACGAAGCAATACCTCCTCCTGTCTTGGCAGTATTGTTCCAATAGCTTTGTTGATGATAGCCGAACCCGCCCGTTCCATCCTGAATATATTGTAACCAAATCAATAATTCATCCTTCACAAATTGAGGCGCCGAAATTCCCCACCGGTGTTCTGCCGCTTCAAGAGCCAACGCGCACCATTGTGCTGTTGAGTGGTCGCTCGTATTATCTGCATTATTTGCCACGTTAATATCGTACCTCCATCCGCCTCGCCCCGGTGCATTATCTCCCTGACTGTATGCCAGTTGGTCAATCGCATCCCTCATGACATCGTACATCGTTTGACCGTTGTACACGCCGCTCCGAATGGTATCGAGGTTCGCTTCTTCACCGTTCCGATGCGCAGAAACTACTGCCTGCATCGCGATGCCATTATCGTAACTTGTGGAATTAAAATACGCACCCTTTCCATCATTGTCTGAATCGGGGTTACCATAGGGCTGATTTCCGATAGATGTTTGGACAACTCTATCTAATAAATAGGTAAGACCGAGACGAATGAACTCAGCATAAATATCTTTGTCATTATCATTGTCAGGCAGATGTCCGTTTGCTTCAAATGCCAGCACCGCCAATCCGGTTGTGGCAACTTGCTTTGTGCTGTAATCCCAGCGTCCATCAGTTTGTTGATTTTGATAGAGGTAAAGCAGTCCTTTTTCAATTGCAATGTTGACATTGTTTTGTAATGTCGGTGCGGCAAAAACGCGAACAAGAGAGGAATCGGTATCGCTTGCACCGGTATTATCACGGACTGTTAATCGCGTCAACTTCGGTCCGGCAGTAGTGTAGGTATGATTGCCTCCGATAAATTTTTGATTTGCTACATCGCCTGAATCCACTGTTCCATCACCGTATTCGAGGATAAAACGGTAAGGTAATTGTCCGCCCTGAACATTTCCCCACACCGAAATCGGAACTCCAATTCCTGCATTTGCATACGCATCATTGTGTGCATGACTCGGCATCGTATTAACTCTCAATCCGTTCGAGGTATTGCTTGTGAGTGTCCCTTGATGTTCTGCAAAATACCGACGCCACACATCGGCCTGATTTTCTTTCGGAGTTACTTCAATCGTCTCCTGATTCTGATACTGAGAGAAGAACTCTTTTGCTTTCGATTGAATGGTATCCTGTGCTTTCGTAACCTGAAAAGCGTTTGAAAGCCAGAAAATAATTGTGGAGAAAATTAATGAAGAAAAAAACAGATGATTTTTTTTCATCGTACTGCCTTTACATAGTGAATACCCAACTCACAACATCATTGTTGTTTTGATTAACAAAAAAATGTACAGCGTGTATATTTCAGAAGAAGTGATAAGAACATCGGCAACTTCTTCACAAAGAACAACTAGTTTCCCGGTGATTTTTCTATCGAGAAATGTTACTTTGATTGTAACGGGAAATCAATTTTCGGCAGAAGATAAGACATTCCCTTTATGAAAGCAAGTTTTCGGCAACAAACAAACAAGAAATTATGTGTTACCAAAATCGAAACCTTGTTGTATCCACGACGTTCAAATTGCAATTGTAACATAAAAGACATGTGGAAATTGGCAACGACATTGTTGTATGTTCATTGATAGACGACTCGAAAACAAATACGGCTTGGATAGACGCAAACATTTTTCTATATTTGTGCCGCAACCTTGTGAATCATTAGGATTCACAAGGTTTGTTTTTGGAGAGCTGGCAGAACGGCTAATGCACCGGTCTTGAAAACCGGCGTCCGTAAGGACTTTGGGGTTCGAATCCCTAGCTCTCCGCTTTTCGGGGAAAATTCAACACTATTTTCATGCACTTACCTTAAGTCAAACTAAAATACACTTTTCCTTCTGCTCATCGCCGGATGCAAGTCAAACCAAGAATAATGAACAAACCGAGTGAGATTGTTTCACTTTGATTTCATTATTATGAAATCTCACTCTACCCAAATTGAGTGAGTATTACTCCGCTCAATGCTAGAAAACCACCTATAAAAAATGCCGGTGTAAGTTCTTGTCCTAACAGAAACACTGCAAACGTCGTAGTGAGGACTGGTTGAATGTTTGAAAAGATAGCAACTTTGCTTGCCTCAACTCGTTCGAGCGCGTAGTACCAGAGATAGTAGGAAAGAACCGAAGTTGCGAACGCCAAGTACAAAAGTCCACCGACATGTGTAATCGTCAAGATTGAATAATCAAACTTCACTGCGCCAATCAAACCAATCGGAAGAAAAAACACGCCTCCAAAAATCATCGTCGCGGTACTTGTAGAGAACGCTCCGTATTTCAATGTCATCGTTCTCCCTTGAACGGTGTACAATCCCCACGCCAACACAGCAAGGACAAAAAGTAAATTCCCGAACGTGTATTCCGAACGGAAATCTATCCCTCGCTCAAAGACGATGATGATGATTCCCATCATGGCAACAAGAACGCCAATTCCTTTTCGTACCGTTATCCTCTCGTTTCCAAGATAATGTGAAAGCACGAGAACAACTGCAGGTGTGGTTCCATACAAGAGAGCCGCGTTCGCAGGAGTCGAGTATTTCATCCCGGCAAGAAAGAGAAATTGATTCAGCGGAATGGCAAGAAAACTCAGCCAAAGGATTTTCTTTTTATCATGATGCTCAAATTGCAAACGAGTTCCTTTCACCCACATGTAGAAAAGCAAACCGGAACCTGCTATCACGGAACGAAGCAATGTAAGTGTCAGCGGTTCAATATCGCGGACGACTATCTTTGCAACGATGTGCGTCCCGCTTGCAAGGAGTTGTTGAAAGATGAGAACGAAGTAGATGAACATAGTCAGTATTAAAACAAGATGTGAATATACTTGAATATGATTGATAAGCAAAAGTGGGAATTTTCGTATCTTGAACTCGCCGATGGAAATCTGGAAAAAGAATCTTTACACATTGTGGGCGGCACAGTTCCTCACCATGATCGGGATGAATCTCGTCATTCCTTTTCTCCCGTTTTATATTCGTCATCTCGGCGTTACCGACCAGCAAGAGTTAGCAATGTGGAGTGGTCTCGCATTTGCAGGAACATTCATGTCATCGTTCATCGCTACACCGATTTGGGGTTCCCTTGGCGACAGACATGGAAAAAAGATGATGGTCGTGCGCGCAATTTTCGGTCTCGGACTTTCTCAAATCTTTGTCGGTTTCTCTCAGGATGTCTATCAACTATTTTTCTTTAGGATTGTTCAAGGGGCTATAAGCGGTTTCATTCCGGCAGCGATTGCGCTTGTCTCAAGTTCAACTCCGAAAGAAAAAATTGGTTATTCGCTCGGATTTCTTCAATCTGCAACAGCGGGTGGAGCCGTGTTCGGTCCGTTCGTTGGCGGTATTCTTGCCGATTTTATTGATTACCGGTACATCTTTTTCATCGTCGCCGGATTGTGTTTCAGCAGTGGCTTTTTCATCATGAAGTTTGTGCATGAAGTTGAACAAACCGACACAGTGAAAACACGCTCTTCCGTCTTCGATAATTACAAATTCGTATTCACGAACAATCAACTTCGTTTGATTGCCGTAACAATAGTCATCGGTCAAGCATCTGCTCTGATGATTGAATCAATCTTCGCATTGTTTGTTGAAAATTTCTTTCATCAAACAGAATACGTTTCAACCTTAACAGGAATCGTCGTTGCAATTTCCGGATTGTTCATGTTCATCGCCGCGCCGTGGTGGGGAAAAAGAAACGATAGGAAAGGTTTCAAGAAAAATCTTTCGATCGCGCTTGCGGGAACCGGGGCGTTCTATGCCGCACATATTGTTGTCCCCGGTCTCGTTGTGTTGATGTTTCTTCGAGCGGGGCTTGGCTTCCTCCGCGGCGGAATTCTTCACACATTATTTTCACTTTCTAACCATCACGCACCCGCAGAGAGGAAAAGCGGCTTGATGGGTATCGCTTCAAGTATGGCGGTGCTTGGGAACATGCTCGGTCCACTCACCGGCGGATTCATCGCTTCACAGTTTGGTATCACTGCCGTGTTCATGGTGAATAGTCTTATGCTACTCATAGCGGGTTTTGTCATTCATCGGTTCCTCGCCGAGGTTCGGATGGATGAGCATGTTGATACAACTGAGTCTGTTGAGGTTCCTTAAACGCGTTGGAGTGTAGAGGAGTGGGGGAGAATTTCCCCTAACTCCAGTTCATACACAACGCCGTAGTGTTATCTCAACAAAATGAGCCGTTTCACATCAGAAAAATTTCCGACATTCAACCTATAAACATAAACTCCGCTTTGAAATGAAACCGCATCCCATTCGACGGATTGAAATCCCGCATCCTGAACTCCGTCAACAAGTGTAGTTACTTCTTCTCCAAGAACATTATAAATTTTCAACGTCACCCGCGAATCAACCGGTAACTGATAACGGATAACAGTTGAGGGATTGAACGGATTGGGATAGTTCTGCTCAAGGGCAAATTCACTTGGGATGATTGTATTATTGGAATTGCCGTCGTCTTCAGGCGGCGGGGGAGGCAATTCGCTTGTCGGTATAATTTCTATTCTGGCTACTGACGACTGTGTACTGCCTACTGATGACAAAATCAATTGTCCTCGTTGACTCACTTTCACCCAGTACGCTTTCCCCGGTTCAATCGTTGATGTTTCATTGTACCCGTTGCTGTAACCAAAGAACTGTGATGTTATAAGTCCGGCAGGTACGGTCCCGATTAGATTTGTGTTGACAGAAGATGAAATTGAACCAATCATATTCCAACCTGTTGAGACATCAATAGTTTCAGTTGTCCTTAACATTCCGGTCATCGTAACATTTTGTGCGCCGTTAAACTTCAACCAATACCCTGCACCGTTTTGCAACGTCTGCTGAACATAGTAGCCACCGCTAAAAGCAAACACATCAGAAACTGAAGATGGAAAGAGGGCAGTCTTCGAATAATTATCAACCGTGAGCGGAACCGAAACCATATTCCATTTATCCTGCATGTTCACCTGCATAGTTGTTTGCATTAAGGGACTTGCTTCAGCCGATGGCTCACTCCTGTTTCCATGAATATCAAGAGTAACAATACGGTAATAAGAAGAACCTCCAGAGAGCGGAGCGTCATCAATAAAAACCGTGTCAGATGTCTCACCGAGTTTCGTACTTCCGTCAGGAATAAATCCCGATGTTGGTGACCGATGAACTTCATGCCCGCTCACATCCGTATCGGTTTCATTTTCTCTCCATTGTAACAGAACAACGGGACCAGGTTGAGATTGTGCGGTCAAATTGGTAACTGCATACGGCGAGAGATTATCAACGCTGTAACCGCTATCTATATTAGAGTCCCAGAATGTAAATTGATTGTACGTATGTGCAGAGACAAGAAATTTAAATGACGGCGTTCCGCTCGAAGTCGAATCCGATGTTGTGGCTACCGTATAACTGTACTGCGGAAAGTAGTGACTTAAAATAAATCCCACATATTCCCAATACGTGGTCGTTCCATTTGCGTTTTGGATGATACGATACTTCTCACCCGATGAATTGATATGAATTCCCTGAGATAACTTCGCTAACGCCGATGGTTCTCCTACGCCCCGCCAGATGGAATACGTTGTTACCACAGTATAAGGTTCTACGTCATACGATGACGCGTTCCATCTCAGTGTAACCTTTCCACCCTGGTCTCCGGGTACATCGCTCACGGAAACAAGTTCAGGATTGTTGTAACCGAGATAACCGAACTTATCAATTTTCTGCGCATAGATGTCGTTGGAGGTACCGCCGCGATCTTCTGGCCATGTTACAATTGCCCCACCAGTTCCGTCACCTGTGATGGCGCAATAGTCTTGTTGGTTCACAGTCGTTGAAATCGCTACGCCATCGGTTGTCCATTTGACCACTCCAGCGCCATTGATTCGTTGAGCATAGATGTCAGCGTCTGTGCCGTTACGGTAGTCATCCCATGTAATAATTGCCCCGCCGGTTCCATCACTTATAATTTTGGGCACATACTGATGAACGGTAGCGGTAGAAATTGCAGTACCATTATCCGTCCACTGTACCACGCCACCTCCATTAATTCGTTGAGCGTAAATATCATAGTTGACACTTCGTGTGTCACTCCAAGCGATGATTGCCCCGCCAACACCGTCACTTGTAATTTGGGGATATTCTTGTGAGTTCGCCGCAGTTGAGATTGCGACTCCATCTACGGTCCACTGAACCTCTCCGGCGCTATTGATACGTTGAGCGTAGATGTCAGGGAAACCGCCGCTACGTCCATCGTGCCATGCAATAATTGCACCTCCGGTACCGTCACTTGTGATAGTAGCCCAAGTTTGATCGTTTATCGCAGATGAAATCGCTACACCATTGGTTGCCCACTGAACTACTCCCGCGCTATTGATTCGCTGTGCATAGATGTTCCAATTATTTCCGTTTCCGAAGTCATGCCAGGTGATGATCGCCCCACCCGCACCGTCACTTGTAAGTGTGGGATACTGTTGTTTGTACGGTACTGTAGAAATCGGGACACCGTTCGCTGTCCATTGTACAACACTAGCACTATTGATGCGTTGTGCATACAGGTCTATATCATTCGGATCAAACTCATAATGCCAAACAATAATCGCCCCGCCTGAACCATCACTGATGATGACCGGTCGCTCTTCATCCTTCGCCGCATTAGAAATTACAACACCATTAGCAGTCCATTGTACTACTCCGATGCTATTGATGCGTTGAGCATAAATGTCATCGGTCGCACCGCGTGAATCACGCCATGTGATAATTGCCCCGCCTGCACCGTCGCTTGTTATTGTGGGAGAATATTGATTTAACATTGCTGTACAGATTGCAACACCATTGGTTGCCCACTGAACTTCTCCTTTGTTATTGATGCGTTGAGCAAAAATATCCTGAGAAGTGCCATAACGGTCGTCCTCCCATGTCATGATTGCCCCGCCCGCGCCATCGGTGGTGACAGTGGGATTCGTTTGGTCGTATGCACCTGTGCAGATTGCATTGTTCACCGTCGGGTCGTGCGACCATTGCGCAAAAGTAGAAACAAGTAAAAATGAAAAGAACATCAGGAATGATAGGATGATTGTTGAGAAGCGTTTCATGGCATTCTCCTTTACTGATTAGTTATAATTTAATGATTTACATTTTGACTGCAATTATCTGAGAAGTATCATTTTCTTTACATCGGTAAAACTCTCTGTCGTCAACCGGTAAAGATAAATTCCACTTGCCAGATTACTCGCATCCCATTCCACAAACTTGTAACCCGCAACTTGTAACCCGTCAACGAGTGTCGCTACATCCTCACCGAGTATATTATATACTTTCAGCGTCACCCACGAGTCAACGGGTAACTGATAACTAATCACTGTTAACGGATTGAACGGATTAGGAAAATTTTGATGTAAGTAAAATTCATCAGGAACATTATTGATGGCTGTTCCGGAAGTATATCGAACTGCACGGATAGAAGAATCCCGTTCAAGATACGATACTTCTGCTATAGGACGAACACCGGTAAACTTCAAACTCGTACCAAATGAAACAGTATCAACCACACCGACAAATGCCTCATTAATCCTGCGAAGAACAGAATCAAGATTAGCCGCGCTGACAATGAGCGAACTATCTCCATACGTCATGAAGATATTCGCGAGTGAATCTATTTGCCGTATTGTCAGATTATTCAGCCGACTTCCCGGCTCGATATATTTCAACTCACCAAAACCAACCGGAGTTATCTCCAACTGACTTGCATAGATATTCAATTTCAATGCGATAAGTTCAGCAAAGAGATGGTTGGTATGCTTGGAAGGAGCAAGCGTAGAAAATCGTCCAACCATTTCAGTTCCGTTATTCAAATAATCAAGGTAACGTGAGGAACCATCATGGCGTGTTCGAATCCTATCGGTCATAGATGAATAGAGTTCCCTTTCATTGGTGAACGCGACATACGCGACCCTTTTTGTTTTTGCATCAGCATCAGCAACACCGATAATAAGCGGGTTGTTTTTATTGAATGGCATTCGAGCAAAAATTTCTTTCCTGAAGTTTGCAGTATTCGGCATCGGATTCCCGAACGATTGCAAACTTGCAGATTTTTTTCCATACACCACTCCAAGTATCCCCTCGACTGTGTTCTCGGTTTGCTCATTCCATTGGACAACCGAACCTGTCCACCACCATTGCTTCACTTCCTGACGTGTTTTCTTTCCTAACTCTCCGCAAATTGCCGCTGTTCCTCCGAAACTAACTTCACTCCCATAAAATTTCCACTTTTTTCCTCGTGCATCTAACATTTCAGTCCCCTCGAATGGAGCAGTTGATACAAACGATGTTACAGCATTTTTGAATTCCACATATAACGCCGTTGCCGGATTACGAGTGTTATTATTGTTGTCGAAATTAAAACACCACGATACTGCTGTCGCTTTCCGTTTTACATCATCCTTTATGAGCAAACTCTCAGGAATAAACGTACGGTATCGTGTGTCATCCCCTATGTATCCATCATAGCGGACGGATGAACTTCCTTCCTGAGCATTGTGAA
>JACPVN010000228.1 GCA_016191715.1 Ignavibacteriota bacterium
AAGCCATTCCTCTCCTTGATAAATCACCACTATCCGGACGGTAATAAGAATTGAACTCTGTATCCCATTGGTCATCAGCAACGAAATAACTTTCCTGGTCAGCATTTGTAATTCCACGACCGAAATATCCGTTCCATTGAGTAATGCCATTTAAATCTTTCCAATCGGGCTGGTCGAACCATCCTTCGATGGGCCAAGTATTAGACATGTGACTCATCGCAATGGCTTGTGCATTCGGATTCAAATATCCGGGACGGGGATTCCATCCCCAAAAATATCCAAGCACCGGGTCTTTTTCGTTGGATTGATTATTTCTCGGACCGCGGGAAATGGTCACAGAGTGAAGAGTTTCTCCGCGGGCATCTACAAACTCAACACCAACCACGGGAATACAATCACCGATATAATTTTCACCGGAACCGAGGGGCCATTCACCCCGAATGTCTAATCCTGTATTGAAACCGGCAACTTGTCCATCGTTATAGAACGAAAGTCCAATCCGGTTTCCTGTATGATAACCAAGTCGTCGTAACGTTGGGTCGGAGTAGGGTTGAGAAAAAGAAATTGCAACGAACAATCCTGTCAGGATTATTGTCAACGGAATTCGAAATCGTATCATATTCATCTCAAATCAAAAATTAAAAAGTAAACGCAGTGCCAAGTTCAATTCTTCGCGGCTCGGAGAAGAATCCGGGATTCGTGTAGAAATTATCCAACGTATTATAATACTTAAAATTATACGTCTTGATATTTTCTTCTGCCTCCAATCTATCGAAGTTAAAGTACGGGTCGCCGGAATTTGAATGGACTGAACGAGCATTGTCCAAATCAAGCAGATTGAAAACGCGCATGTAGAGTGAGAGCGTAGAACCACCAAGTTGAAAATCTTTATTCAACCGGAGGTCAACATTAAAGATGTTCGGTTTGTATTCACTGTTGTACGGATAGACATTTTCTTTCACCGCGCTGTTTTTGTTATTTGCCGGTGAATAAGGATTTCCTGTTGAAAAATTTGTTATGACAGACAATCCCCAACTATGCGGCTGAGTGTACGCAACAACCACATTCAACGTGTGTGTCTGATCCCAATCAGCCGGCGCGAGATAGGTTTCCGGTTCGTTACCTCCGAACCGAGCGTTCCGGGAATCTGCCGGGTCGCTTGCGTTGTATTTTGTAATTGAGTATGTGTAATCCAGATTTGCGGCAACTCCATCTGAAAATCGTTTTTCAATTTTCACTACAATTCCTTTTGAAAAACCGAAGTCTGTGTTCACATATTTTCGATAACTTCTGTCTCTTCCAAATACAACGATGTCCGCGGTCTGTGTACCGACAAGGTTTCTGAAATCTTCAAAGAACATTGTAACATCAGCGGCAATTTGTTCCGTGAGTTGTTGCTTAAGTCCGATTTCTCCTTTTACGGTTTTCTGTGGTTCCAAATCTGCGTTCCCGAATAATCCCTGAATTCCGGAACCCGTTCCGATTTCAAATTCAGGATTAGCGTACATCAACTCATACGAAGGAAGTTGGAAAAAATGACCGAACGAAAAATGTATCACTCCATCCGCGCTGATGGGAAATGCAAGCCCGAACCGGGGACTGATTTGTGTTTTCTGCTGAGCTTTTTTATACCAATATTGTAAACGGTCTTCCACTGTCTTGCTTCGTTCACCAGCGGCTGTATCCTGGACGCCATCTTTGTTGTAATCGAAAAATCTGTTGTCCGGTTTGAGCGGGCTGTTAATGTTCGGGTCGTCAACCGTATATTGATAATACAACGGGTCGGACTGGTCAGAATGTTCGTCGTTTAACACAACGCCATCGGGATTGAAATAATCAAAACGGAAACCTGCATTTAATATCAAGTTAAATGCTTCAATCTTCGTTTGGAAATATAATGATACTTCGGTCGGTTGGTGTAAATATTCATCATAATTTTGACTTGAGATTGGCGCAACCATTACATCATACGGCAACACTTCCAATCCTGCCGAATCAAGTTTCGGAACGAGATTGATGTTCTGATAAAATAATCTGTGTCTTTTGAAATCCCCACCAAACTGGAAGGCAATTTCTTTTGTAAACTGATTCATCCAATCCAATTTCACTCCCATCGTTCCTGTGTTCCTGTTGAATCGGTCGTGTTTTGTTCCTCCGATGGATAAAGTATATGGCGGGTTCTGGTTGTTACGATGGTCAACGTACAATGTCGGCGCAAACGGATCGTAATACGGGAAATAGAGTTGGTGTCGGTAATCTTTGTAGAGATAGGATAAACTTATATTGTAAAAACTTGATGCAGATAATGCATGATTCAACGTAACGATATTGGAGTGGGTGAACCGGAATCGTTCTAAATTATTGTCGGGCGTCAGACGAACACTGTTGTCAAAATCCCTGTACCGTTGATAGTCATAGATGTAATTATATGAGACTTTAAAGTTAGAAAATAGTCGGTACGCCAACTTGCCCTGAAAGAAATGTTTTGAATTCGGATTGAGTGAAACATATTCATCGTTGCCTGTTTTTCGAATGATGAAATTTAGTTCCGAACTACTGGCATCTTCATAAGAAAAATCCGAAAGCGTAAACACTTTCTTCCCCCAATGGAAACCATCGCTTCCGAAATATCGCGCATTGGCGTAGAAATATAATTTGTCGGAGACAATTGGTCCGCTTAAACTTACATCAACATTTTTGATGGAAAGAGGACGAAACTGTTCGAGGTTCCAGAAAATTTTCTCCCGTTCCGATAAGTAACTCCCGGAGTACATCTGAAAGTTACCGGCTATTTTATCTCCGCCATCTTTCGTTACGATGTTGACAATTCCCGACATTGCCTGTCCATACTCCGCATTGAACGCACCGCTGACGACCTGCAACTCCTGAATCGCGTTCGCACCTAAATCAATTGTATTGCTTCCGTCATACGCATCGGAAACCGGAACGCCATCAATCTGGTAGGCGATTTGTCCTTTTCTTCCGCCGCGTAAATGCAACTCGCCGCCCTGCGAAACTATTCCCGCTTGCAGTTGAATAACATCCCGCATCTCCGTCACGGCAAGATTCGAGATGAGTTCTTTGCTCACAATGGAAGTTGATGCGGTGATATCATGTTGAACCATCGGTCTTTCTGCAACGATGACCATCTCTTTAACTTCAACAGTTGTTTCAGATAATTGAAAATCCTGCTTCGTTGTCAGGTCAATGTTTACACCGACATTAGTAACCGTTACAGAATTGTAACCAATGAGAGCTGCTTTCAGCGTGTGAGTTCCGGGCGGCACGCCGATGATGGAATAGTTCCCCTC
>JACPVN010000229.1 GCA_016191715.1 Ignavibacteriota bacterium
ATCAAAATTGAGTATGAACCGCTTGAGGCAATTCTCACCATCGAAAAGGCAATCGAGAAAAATTCCTTGCTCGGACCTCCGATGAAAATCGAACGGGGAGAAGTTGAAGAATCGTTGCTCAAATCGCCTCATGTTCTTCGCGGAGAATTGAGAACCGGCGCACAGGAACATTGGTATTTGGAGACGCAATCATGCTTGTGCGTTCCGGGAGAAGGACGGGAGATGAACGTGTTTTCTTCAAGTCAGAATCCGACAGAGACACAGGCGTTGATTGCTGAAGTTCTCGGCATCAACAAAAATGAAGTTGTTGTGGAAGTGCGAAGAATGGGGGGAGCGTTCGGTGGAAAGGAAACTCAGGCGAATCATGTTGCGTGCTGGAGCGCGTTGCTTGCTCATGCGACAAAACGTCCGGTGAAAATCCGATTGTTCAGAGATGATGACCAGAAAATCACGGGCAAGCGACATCGCTTTTTCTCCAAGTATGAAATCGGATTTGATGACGAAGGAAAACTTCTTGCCGCCAACATCGAACTGAACAGCGATGGCGGAGCGGCAACGGATTTATCATTTGCCATCATGCAACGTGCGATGCTTCACTCGGATAATTCGTACTTCATTCCCAACTTCCGTGTTGTCGGAAAAGTATTCAAGACAAATCTTACGTCGAACACTGCCTTTCGCGGATTTGGCGGACCGCAAGGTATGGCAGTGATTGAAACAATCGTTGACCGTGTTGCACGATTTCTCAAAAAGGATGCGGCAGAAATTCGCCTCAGGAATTTTTATGGACTTGCATCAAACAACATCACACATTACGGACAAACGGTGGAAGGAAATCGTCTGTTCATGCTCTATGAACAACTGATGAAATCGTCTGACTATCAAAAGAGAAGAGAGGCAATTAATGCATTTAATTTATCAAACGAGTTTTACAAAAAAGGCATGGCGCTTACTCCGGTAAAGTTCGGGATTTCCTTCACGACTTCGTTTCTTAATCAAGCGGGCGCGCTGGTGAACATTTACAAAGATGGAACCGTACTTGTGAATCACGGCGGAACGGAAATGGGGCAGGGACTTCACACAAAGATTCAACAAATCGCCGCCGCAGAACTTGGACTCAGCATTGACCGTGTGAAAGTGAATGCAACCGATACTTCCAAAGTTCCCAACACATCCGCAACAGCCGCTTCAGCCGGAACAGATTTGAACGGAATGGCAGTCAAGAATGCTTGTGAGATTTTGAAAGGAAGAATTTCAGAAGCCGTTGCTCAGCAATTCACAATTCAATACTCCGCAACTCCATCACTCCACAACTTCATTTGTTTTGAGAATAATTTCATTTTTGATTCCGAACACCCGGAAAGAAAAATTACTTTCAGTGAAGCAATGCCGTTGATGGTACTGAAACAGGTGAACCTGAGTGCGCAAGGATTTTACAAAACTCCCGACATCGGCTGGAACAAGGAAAAAGGTTTTGGCAAGCCGTTCTATTATTATGCGTTCGGGATGAGTGTGAGCGAAGTGATGATTGATGTGTTGACCGGACAGCACACATTATTGAGAACAGATATTTTGCACGATGCCGGTAACTCTCTCAATCCGGCAATAGACCTTGGACAGATTGAAGGAGGATTTGTTCAGGGACTGGGTTGGGTAACAACGGAAGAAATTAAATGGGATGAAAAGGGAAACCTGCTGAATCACTCTCCCGATACGTATAAGATTCCGGCTGTGCGCGATATTCCGAAAGAATTTCGTGTTGCAATTCTTGATGCCGCTCCGAATGTTGCTCAGACCATCAAACAAAGCAAAGCCGTAGGCGAGCCGCCCTTCATGCTGGCGCTTTCTGTCTGGCTTGCGATCAAAGATGCAATCTCAGCCGTCGGCAATCATGAAGTTGAACCGGAGTTTTCACTTCCGGCGACAGGAGAAGTGATGTTACTTTCTGCTGAGAAATTGAGAAACATGAATTAAGTATCATCAAATCTTGAATCCCTGTGTGCTGTTGTTCAGAATCTTCCTGAAACCACTTTTTCGTTCACCAAACTTCCGTGTGGATATGAGTTGCTTTCAAAAAAAAATCCCGACTGTTGTCAGCCGGGATTTTTTTCAAGCCATACTCGGTTATTTCATCAGCAAAAGTTTTTTCACATCGGTGAACGTTGTTCCATGCCAGTTGAGTGGTGTTGCCGTTAACCTGTAGAAATAGATACCACTCGGAAATGATGCCGCGTGAAACACGTGAGACTTGTACCCGGCGGTTTGAACATCATCCACAAGCGTAGCCACTTCCTGTCCAACCACATTAAATATTTTCAAAGTGACATTGTAGGACGACTCGCCGAGTCGCGCTACAGGTAACTGATATCGAATCACTGTTGTCGGGTTGAACGGGTTCGGGTAGTTCTGATACAAAGTAAATTCTTGTGGCTGTTCACCTACCGACTGAGTCGGTGATTCGGAATCTGTTGTACTGTTGATAAGCGATGCTATGCCTGCATCCTCAGCATCATCATCAATAGTCCTGAGATACCTAATTGTTTTGTCTCCTACTGCCGCGCCAATCCCATCCGTAGTGAAGTCCACAGCATATAATGTTTTGCTTTTTTTCGGCTTCCCAGATTTGCCTTTCATCGGGTCACCCTTTTCAAGTTCATTGGTGATATCCCATGTTGCACCGCTATCAACAGTCATGAGAGCAATACCATCTTTCCCGACTGCGTAACCAACTATTCCGTTTGATAGACTGTCTTCCGTTTCCACAAGTTTTACACCAAAGAGATCATTCTTCACTCCGCTCACAGCGGTTGACCATGTTCCGCCGCCGTCTGTTGTACGAAGAATAATACCTTTCTTTCCGACAGCACAGCCAACGAAGGAATTGGCAAAACTCACTGAAAAGAGATCGGTTTTTATGTTGGTAGTTTGTGTTGAAAAAGAATTACCGCCATCAGTAGTACGGCTAATTATGCCTTTCGCGCCAACAATATATCCAATTTCAGCAGTCGGAAAATCCATCGCAAATGGACGAGACGGTGTGGCTCTCATGCCAAGTTGCCATGTCTGACCACTATCCCTCGTTGTCCAGAAAATACCTTTTTTACTAACTGCGTATGCAAGCGCCGGTGTCATGGCAGTTACGGCTTGAAATTCATCCCTCACATCAATTTGAGTTGACGCCCAGGATGCGCCTCTGTCGGTACACCGTACCACGAGCATTCTCCCATTCGAGCCGCCAACTATCCAGCCATAACCTTCGCCTTTCGGAGTAAAACTGATGTCGTTCAGCGTGGCGTTGGGGAAACTATCGCTCACTCCCCACGACGCTCCTCTGTCGGTACACCGTACTACGAACATTCTTCCAAGAGCAACGCCAACCGAGTCACTCGGACCTGTCATCTTCACTTTGTTAAACGTTGGTCCTTTATTCGTTTGTACTGCCACATCGGCTTGCCACCAAACCAAACCACCTGAAACGATAAGAGAAACTTTCTGAGGAACTCCCGGAGGTTGTACTTGTCCTTTGTGTGTAATCCTTATTTTTACAGAATGAATCCCCCAACCTGATCTCGGTGGCATAACCACTTGCTCAACATTATCAAGTGTATTAGTTGTAGTACAACCCCCCGGATAGGGAGTTTTCATACAGGCTGTAGCAGAAGCATGTGGGTTATTAGGGTCAAGAATCCATGGATAAAAAGTGAAATCCCCATCTGAAACCTTCAGGTCAAGGTCATTAACTAATCTTGAGGTGGAAACATAAGGTTGCGTTTCTGCTATCCCCGGTTGATCAGTCCAACAAATTGTCGCCTTTAACTTGCTTGATTTGAATTTGATGTAAGATTTTACAATCTCCTGGCTTTGATACGGAAGTTCATATATTGTTTTTTGTTGAGAGTACCTATTCTGAAGAACATGTACGGCAGCTTTTCTTGTATTCATCACACCCCAACCATATTCATAATCTGGTCCGGGATTCCCGGCATCGTCGGCTGTGTGGATAACCAAAGCTTTCCAGGTAGAAGACAACCATTTAGGAGAAGTGTTTCCATAGAGATTGTTTTTATGTTGCATCAAAAGACCAATAGAGCCAGTAACACTTGCCGCGGCGGCTGAGGTACCTACAAAATAATCTGTATAGACATTAAATATGCATTTGGTAGTCACAGCGGATGATCGAAGCAGGTTGCCGTTCGCTACAATGTCAGGTTTGATTCTTCCATCGTCTGTCGGTCCGTTACTGCCACCCCAATGCAATGCCGGACAAGGAACCGAAGATGGACATCCGTTCGGTAAATCATCCACAGCGCCTACGGTAAGAATATTCTTTGCAGTTGCATCGGCAAGTATTCCGTCGTATTGGTAATAAGAACTGTTCCCTGCTGCTTTTACAATGAGGTGCCACCATGCATTATTCGCAATCTCATCATATCGCCTGGCATCCATAGAATACATGCCATACGTATCATCATAGGGGTAAGACGGGTCAGTAGCGCCATAAGAATGATTAGAAATCAGCAGACCGTTATTGGCAGCAGTCGCTAACTCACTTTTATCGTCATTCCAATCATAAGAATCTATTTTTCCTTTGTAGCTCATTCCTTTAGCATTAGGATCAAGACCACTTGCAATAATTGTTCCTCCCACCGGAGTAGCATGATATCCGCAATATGCTCCTGGGTTTTTATTCGTTACCCTACTCACACCCGTACCATCGTCAAATTCAGGATGATAAAGAGAAATTATACCGTCGTCCCACACTCCAAACTTAATGCCTTTACCGCTCAAGTTATATATTGAAGTCCATACTTTGTTTGTGGAAATTGTTTTTGCCGCGTTGAGATTCATCGTTTTGTAATAGATGGGAATCGTATCCTGAAATCGCTGCAGTTCCATTGTAAGTACAGTATCCACACCGGTAGAATCTGGTCGGAGAAGATATTCATAGATACGTATCGGAAGCCCTTTGGCAGTAGCAAGAGATTCAGCCCGTGTCCGTTCTTGAGTCCACCGTATCTTTTCTTGTTTGGCAAACTCTTTGAGCGCTTTTTTCTCTTTTGATGTCTGTGCATTGACTACGGGACTGCAGAGCAGTAGTATAAGCGTTGCCAACAGACAACAATGAATTGTAATATGTTTCATGATTTTAACCTTTTATAATATTGAATGAATGATTTAGTTTTGAATTTGAACACTTTTATTACACTCATGTAATTCACTGTGATGTTTCTTTTTATCACCTTATCTTTTTCGTTTCCGTCAATGTTTGAGATTTTCCTTCTGCAACAAGACGATACGCATAGTTACCGGATGGAAGTTCGTGGAGATTGAACTGCGTCAGGTGTGTACCCGCTTTCATCAGTTGTTGTGAAAACAATGTTGTTACTCTATCGTTTTCAAGGTCAACGATTGTAAGCGTCACGGACGCTTCTTCAGGCAATTCATACTCAATTCCAATCGGTTGAAAAGGATTCGGGTATTTCAATTTTGTTATGAGTTCTATATGCATTCCGGTCTTTTCTTCTTCTAATGTTACAGATGTAATGTACAGAAAGACAAGACGCGTGTAAATAAGGGAAAGCCCTATTTATTGAGGGGGAAAGTACTTATCTCAAGTTGTCGGTTGTTGGTTATCGGTTGCAGGTTGTCGGTTGCAGGTTGTCGGTTGCAGGTTGTCGGTTGTCAGTTGTATGATTGATTAAGTGGAGAGCGGGGGTGTGGGTGTGGAGTGCGCGGGAGAGTAATGGGAATGCGAAACGGAGAGTGGGAGAAACGGCGATGAGACAAAATTTCATCAGGCACAAAACTGTTAACAGATAACCGTCAACAGTCAACTAATCAACTAATCACTACTCAAGCGAAGTCAATCCTTCTCTGATTGCATACTTTGTAAGTTCCGCAACAGAATGAAGTTTGAGTTTATCCATGATATGCTGACGATGAACCTCGACTGTTTTAACGCTGAGGAAAAGGATTTCTGCAATTTCTTTAGTGTGTTTTCCTTCAGCAATCAACTTGAGGACTTCACGTTCTTTTGGTGTAAGCGGAGAGAATGCTTCCGGCGTTGTCATGTGTAATCGCCCAAGACATTCCTTGATGACATCGCCGCCAACCTGCGGACTGATATATGTTCTTCCGTTGAGAACTGTCTCAATTGCCTGTGCAACTTCTTTAAACGCGCTTTCTTTCAGAATGTATCCGGAAGCGCCGATGCTGAGCATTTCCATGATATAGCGTTTATCCGAGTGCATGGAAAGCGCAATAACTTTTATTTCCGGATTCTCGTCGAGAATTTCCCGGGTCGCCTCCAATCCGTTTTTGTGCGGCATGTTCATATCAATGATAACAAGGTCGGGTTGATGAGTGCGTGCAAGTTGCACGGCTTGCACGCCATCTTCCACAAGCCCGATGACTTCCATCTTTAACTCGTTGATGAGAAGACTTTTGAGCCCATCTCGAATTATCGCATGGTCATCGGCTAAGAGTACACGTTTCTTCATGGTTGATTAGTGAATAGTTAATTGGTTAATTTGGTGATTGGTTAATTAGTTGATTGTTGACAGTTGACTGTTATCTATCTTTTGATTTCTGATTACCGATTGCTGATTACTGATTGCTGATTTCTAATTTTTGGTTACTGACTACTGATGATTGATGATTGATTACAACTCACTAATCACTAATTAACCAATTAACCAATCACCAATTAACCAATCACCTTTTTACCGGGGCTTGAAAAATTACACTTGTTCCCAGTCCGGGAGATGATTGTATTTCCATTGTGCCGCCAACATCTGAGAGGCGATTCCGAACATTGAACAATCCAAAACTTTTCTTTGATTGCTGCAATTGCCCGATATGTGTTGAATCAAATCCAATTCCATTATCATGCACCTTAATATAGAGAGAATTATTTTGCTTAGTAATTTCGACTGTGACAACAGTAGCGTTTGCATGTTTGGCAATATTCACCATCGCTTCCCGAATGCCATCAAACAGGATATTTCGTATTTCCGGGTCAAGTAAAATTTTTCGTTCAACTACATTGACAGTTACCGTAAGCGAATGTTCAATCTGCATTTGCTCGGCGAGCCATTCGATTGCAGGCACGAGTCCGAGGTCGAACAAAATCGGCAGACTTACTTCATAGGTCAGCGTTCTTGTTTTTTGAATTGCTTCAAGGATACTTTTTTGAATTTCAAGAAGCGAAGAGGATGAGACCTCCGGTGTTCCTGAGTTGAGTAACGAGTCAATTTTCATGTTCCCGCTTGCAAGCGTATGACCGAGAGAATCATGGAGGAAGGTTGCAATGCGTTTTCGTTCCCGTTCTTCTGTCCTCGTTAATTCTCTTGCAACAGCCCGAAGTCGCTCTTCATAATGTTTACGTTCGGTTATATCGAACGCAGAGACGATAACCGCCATCGTATTCATGAATGAAATTCTCGCGGCGGTAACATCAAGCCATTTCGTTGCGTTCTTCTTTGTCAGAATCTTACACTCGAAACGACGCGGCACAGAAGTTTTCGTGAGCCAGTCTTGCATGAACTCTTTGATTTCGCCAAGCGCTTCCGGATGGATCAGATCCCAAAACGACTTATTCATTAGTTCAGTTTGCGTAAATCCAGTCATTGTTTCGGAAGAATGATTGGCAAACAGTAATCGTTCATCCTGAAAAACGAGAATTGCAGAAGCGGTAGTCGTGGCGACAGCGCGGAATTTTGCTTCACTCACGGCTATTTCCCTCCTTCTGCGGATTCTACTACGTTGAAGCATGAGCAGCAATCCGATGATGGTAACAAGCGAGCCGCCTACGGGATAATAAAATACAGGGCGAAGGTAGAGTGGCGGCGCGATTGTAAAAGTTGCCTGTTGTCCCTTCGTATTCACTGTTCCCAACAATCCTTTTGCTTGAACTTGAATGTAATAATTTCCCGGTTCCAATTCTTTCAATTCTACTTCATGAATTTTCGACCATGCTGACCAATTCCCACCGTTGACCTTGAATCTCGTTGGAACATCTTCAGGTAATAATTCTCCCCAAAATGAAAGTGCTTTCCATCGAACCAATGCAGAATATTCTTCAACGATGGGAGATTCGAGAATAATTCTTGGTGGAGGAGTCATTTCCTCATCCCGTTTCAGAATTGCAACTCCTTCCCCCGTTGTTCCAACATATACATTATCTTCTAAGGGAAGGATGGGCCAATTCCCGCCGGAAGATTTCAATCCGGAACGCTCGTCATAACTGATGAACGTACCATTATCAAAACAATTGATTCCATTCGGAGTTGATACCCATATTTTTCCATGTGCATCGGCTCGTATATCCCAAATGTTATTGTTGATTAATCCTTCGTTCGTTGTATAATGCTGAATGCTACCGTCTGTTTCTATACATCCCAGACCAGTGGCTCTGCTGTCATGCTCACCAAACCACAGCCTATCGTTATAATCAACTGCAATTGTAAACGCACGACCAGAATTCAATTCGCCCGAACGCCAATGCTTCCAGACACCGTTCTTCAGACGGCTGATTCCTTTGTACGTTCCGAACCAGAGCGAACTATCTGATGAATAAGCAAACGAATAGACTCTTCCGCTCAGTAAACCATCTTCTTCTCCAAGATGAGTGAAGCGACCCTCTTCGTACATAAAAACACCTGGCTGTTTGTCTCCGTGCCGTGGCGTATATTTGCCAAGTCCCAGAAACCAAATTCTTCGTTGCGGGTCAACGTAAATCTTATGAATCCACGCGTTGTATGAAGGAAACCACGGGTCAAAGTGTTTCCAATCTTTCCCATCCCATCGGTACGTCCCTGTAAATGAGGCGCCGCTCGAAATCCAAATGTTGCCGCTGCTGTCTTCAGCAAGACCTGTAACAACAAACAAGCGTTTTCCATTAATACTTTCGATGGTGCGCACGCGTCCGTCTTTCTCGCGGATGTCTATTCCGTTTCCTGTTGCAATCCAGAAGTTGCCGTCCCGCGTTTTCAGAATTTCATTGCACGCGTTCCGGAAATCGGGGGGAGGATGTTTCCAATACTGCCAGCGGAGAAGAGACCTACGGTAAACATAGACCCCGTTTGTGGTTGCAAACCAAATGTCCCCGTTTTTACTTATGCAAATGGTGAGAGTTTTCCGAAGTTCTGTATTTTCATACACCGTCTTCCAGTTTCCCGAAATCGAACTTCTGACAACGCCCGTTTTATAGACTGCGATTCGTTCGTCATGTGCGCCGATTGCGACAGCGATAACAACATCTTTCCCTTCGGTTTTTTCCCGAGTAAAATTCCCAACTGAATCCCATAACCAAATTCCCTTCGATGAATCCGGAAGTTCAACCGAAACAATCCCGTTCCCATTCTCGTTTTCTTGCACTGAATTAAAGCGAATACGTTTAGTGTCACTTCGGAACAAGATTGTGAGAGAGCCGCCTTTCAACATGTACAACCCGGGTTTCGCATCGAGCAAGACTGTACCCGCTCGAACCGGATACATGAGAAAGATACGGTCAGGGAATAACTTGCTTTGGTTTGTGTAAAGACTCATGCTCTCGTTCTTGATTTTCCAAAGTTGTTCGTTCTTCAGCGCGAGAATTACGCTGTCATTGAGAAGAGCGACACCATCTACTTTTCCGATTGCAAACTTTCGAAACGTCTTCTTCCCCAAATAAAGGAAGCCATCTGCCGGACCTAAAAGAATACTGTCATTCATCTCCCCACGAATTGTTCCCGTGACAGTAACATCATGTTGGTAAGAATACTTTACTGACTGCCACTCAAATCCATCAAACCATACAATACCCTTAGCAGTCGCTGCCCACATCATTCCGTCACGCGCTTCATAAATTTGATTCACATTATTTGACGGCAATCCGGATTCCGTTGTGAAGTGTGTCCACCGCCAGTCCTCATCGAAATATTCGGTTTGTGAAAGACACAACTCTACCGGAAGAAGAAGAGAACTTATAAGGTATATCATTTTTCTAATAAATGATATAAACACTATGTTTACATTTGATGAAACCAGAACTAATTATCCAGCACAAATGGTTGAATGAATGATTTATTTTCTGTTCGAAGAAAAGAACGTACAACATCAAATCATTTCATGATGTAAACTGTAGCTCTGATAGTCGCTACACAATCCTCCTAAGTTCTGACACTGTAAATTGATTAAGTGTCGGGCATAATAATAGAAAAATAAATGATAACTGTCAACACGATTCCAATCGTATATGAGCGCGTTGCCAAATCCTCAAAAAAGGATTAACGGTGGATAAAGGAATGGTTCAGGCACCTACAATTCAGCACACTGTTCTATATCCAATAGTGGAATTGCTACTGAGGAATTAAAAAATTCCCAACCTGCTACAGTCGGGATTTTCATTTTCAAGCGCTTATCTCAGCAAGACAAGTTTTTTAATATCTCTGAACGAGTCTGCCTGTAATTTGTAAAAATATATTCCGCTTGCCAAATTTGAGGCATCGAACTCGACCGATTTGAATCCGGGCTCTTGCATTTCATCCACAAGTGTAACGACCTCTTGTCCGAGGACATTGAATACTTTCAGACTTACCGCACTTTTAACTTTTAACTGATAACGTATCACTGTACCGGGATTGAACGGATTCGGATAGTTTTGTTCAAGAGCAAACTCCGTTGGAATTTCCTTCGTCCCTTCAAATCGTAACGTGATTTGTGATTCGTGATTCGTGATTTGCGTCTTGCCATTTTTGTTCAATGCAATTTTCACATCGGCGATCGTCAATGATGCAAGGCTCATATTCTCTGCCACTTCCCATGAAATGGACAATGGATATTCTGCTGACGAAATCCGAATCGGAATTTCTTTCGTTACTTTATCATCGGCAAATTCTGCAAATGTTCCTGTACTGAATCGCGCATCAAAGATTCCTGTTGGTGGGAGCGGAGGTAACTCATAGTTCCCGACATTCGTCGGGATGACACCGGAGGAAGTACTGTAATAGAGAGTCTGCTTACCACGAACAGCATCTTCAATCGTGATGCTATTCAGTTCTCCAAACTTTGTATCATTTTCTCTTTTCCGGAATGCTGTTGAAGCAGAACGCAGCAAAATCCTCCCATCCTGTGTCGCTTTCACCCAATAGGAACGGAACGGCTCAAGCGTTGTGACAACTTCATATCCACGATTGTAACCAAAGAACTGACCAGCAATAATTCCGGGAGGATTGCTTGTTACATCCGCAACAGCAAGTGCGTTGCTCAACGTTCCAATCATATTCCAATCCTGCATCACGGAAATACTGTCATCCGTTCGTTCTTCGCCGGTGATGGAAACCGGTTGTGCCGAACCAAACTTTATCCAATATCCTGCGTTGTTCTGCAACGTGTCTTTCTGTTGATATCCGGCTGAAGGTACGAACGTGAACGCATCGGAAACTGCGCCTGGGAATAACTCGGTCTTTCTGCCATCGAGAACTTTGGCCGGAATGGAAACCATATTCCATCCCTGCGCGACTGTTGCACTTGTTGTACTGAGAATTTTGTAGAGTTTCAGAGAGTCCTCCGAAATTCCTGGTAACAACTCGCTCTGTTCATATCTCAGCGTGAGAGTTGCGCTGTACCCATTTCCACCGGTTGCAACAATGTTATACACACGGTTTACTCCCGGCTCTACTCCATACGGACGCGGAATACCAAACGACCATCGAGAAAACTCGTTTACTCCGGTGGCGGTTACTGTATTTGTTGTTGTGTTGACAGAACTCGAAACTTCGAGCCATTGACTTCCAAAATTTGTTGCTGTTGTTTCGGGATAGACTGTCATTGATACATTCTGAGGATATGTTCC
>JACPVN010000230.1 GCA_016191715.1 Ignavibacteriota bacterium
TGAATAAACATTGAATGTTGAGATACTCGAAACCAAAAACTAAACCTTCGCAAGGTTGCATCCTCAAAAAAAAAGAGCCATCGGTTAAGACAGCTCTTTGAAACTTCAAATACCCAGTATTGGAATACTGAATACTCTTATACTCAGAAGTGATTACTTCATCAAAACAATTTTCTTCACAGTAACAAAATCGTTTGCTTGAAGTTTTACAAAATACATTCCTGATGCGAGATTGCTTCCATCAAACTTCACCTGATGTTCTCCCGCCGCAACTTCACCATTCACCATTGTTGCCACTTCAACTCCGAGAATGTTATACACCTTCATCGTTACTAACCCTGAAACAGGTAACGAGTAACTGATAACAGTAGAAGGATTAAACGGATTCGGATAGTTCTGCGCTAACCTGTACTCCGTTACAACATTCGGGTTTTCACTGACACCGGTTACTTCATTCGGATTCAACACGACATCAATCTGTTGAATTTCATTTTCACCGCTGATTGTGATATCACTTGCAAAATTGTCGTCATAGTTCATCAAATTGGTAACAAGGAAATACTCATCCTTCTCCAATCCTTCAATCTCGTACGAACCGTCGAGGTCGGATATGCCACAGCCTGCAACTTCACCCTTAGTATTTATGGCATACATCAACGCGCCGTCCAACGCATTTCCGCCCCGTTGTTTCACTGTACCGAGAACAAATCCCGCGCTGTTCCGACGGATAAACTGACGTAATTGAAAATTGATATTCGGGATTACATCATTAGCGTTTACTACAAGAGTATCAGCATCTCTCCAGTTCAACGTCGGTGTTCCATCAAACCGGAAGTACGTTGACTTATATCCCCGCGCCCAACTCAATAAAATGTAGGTTCCGGGTTCAAGGTTTGTCAACGAGTAACTACCTGTTGCGCTGTCGGTTGGTGTATGATACTTCGTGTACCGGATTCCGTTATTCACTTTCTTGTACGCATAGATGAATGCTTTTAGGGGTAACACTCCTGCCGAATCCATCACCGTTCCCGTGATTCCATTGTTATACACCGGAACCGGGTCGAGCGTCATGTTTATATCAGTGACATTCCCCAGAATTGCAATTCTGTCTGCTTCGGCAAACGTTCTCTTATCATTCCAATATTCCGGCAATAACGTCCTATTGTGGGAGAAGGCATAAACAATAACTGTATCATTTTGTTTCAACGTTAAAGTAAAATTGCCAAGGGAATCGGTTGGTGTTTGGAGTTTTCGACGGTGCATATCATGACCATTGTTTCTGTTTATGAGATAAGCGCTTACCCATGCTCGTTGCGGAGTGCCGCTTCCATCTTTCACCCAACCAATCAAACTATAGAACGATGGCGGAACAAACTTCGCCAAGCCGATCGTGAACACAAGCGAATCATTTTCTAACACAGTGATTTTCGTCGCAGTTTGCATTGTCGAAACGTTGTCATAAAACTCACCGACGAATCCTTGAGCAGAGGAGAACATATAATAATTACCTGTTCGTAATCTTGCGCTGAAGAATCCATTGCTGTCGGTCGGTACAAACATTGGATTTCCCGCCGAATTGAGAGCAGGAATAAATTTCACCCCGCCACGTGTAATCGGGATATTCGCGGAATCATTCATCAACACACCGCTTATTTTTCCATGAGTTATTACGGGGGCGATTACCTGTGCCTCTACCATGTTTGAAGGGACGCTTTCCACCCGGTTAACCACGGAGGTAACATAATATGAGTATGTTCTTCCCGGTTGAACAAAATAATCGGTAAACGTTTTGTAATGCGTTGACCAAATTCGTACGAAGCGGGATGTTGAATCGTTTAGTGAACCAAATTTTTTATAGATGTTAAACTTTGTCCACATCGAAGCAGAATCATTTTGCCACGCAAGATTGACCTTCGGGTATCGTCCCGAATAATCTACCGTTGCTGAAAGATTGGCAGGAGGATTCGGTTGTGCCGAACTCCACGCAGTAAGGAAGAACAAACTGATGAAGAGGGATAATAATAATTTTTTCATCGCGAACTTTCTAAAAAGTGTATGAGTATTTATTATCGCTGTGCGAGCGTGAAAACAATCTTTTTCAACCAAAGAAAATGAAGTCGGTTAAAAATTCAACATGTTAGACTGAACTATCTTGGTCTGGTTTAATGTACTGTTATTTTTAATTGAAAAAAATATTTTTGTGCTGATCGAGAACAATTATTTCGGGAATTTGAGTTACTTGATGAAATTCTCAACAACATAGCGCGCAATTCCTCTCGCGCAGGTCAATCCCGGCGATTCAATCCCGATGAGATTCACCAATCCCGGCAACCCACGCTTACTTTCTTCGGAAATAATAAAATCTTTCGCACCATCTCCCGGCTTTTGCACTTTTGGTCGAACTCCGATTTGATCCGGCGATAAATCATTCATTTCAAGTGAAGGGAAATATCGCTTCACCGCATGAAAAAATTTTTCTTTCCTTGATTCGTCAAACGTGTACCATTGATTTTCCGGCATTGAAAAACAATATTCCTGGTCGGGACCCAACTTTACCTGACCACTTTTATCAATCGTAATGTGCATCCCAAGCCCTACATGACTTTTGAGAGGGACAGGATAAATCAAACGGGAAATAAGTTTACTTATTGATAAAGCAACACGAAAATAATGTCCTCGATTCGGATAGAGACGATACCCTGCTTCATCAATATTCACTCCAAATTGCTCTGCGATTTTGTCTGCGGCAAGCCCACCTGAATTGATAACAAACTTTGCTGACAGTTCAATCTCTTCTCCACTACTTTCATTCAAGAGAAGTTTGTAACCATCCATTTTCTTGATTACCGAGAGAAACTCAACACCAAAAATAATTTCAGCGCCACTTGATTTTGCTTCAACCATGTATGCTTTCATTAACGCATGAGAATCCACAATTCCTGTCGAAGGAATCAGCAAAGCAGAAACACATTCAATATTGGGTTCAAGTGTTCTTGCTTGTCTTGCCGTAAGAAATTGAATTTCCGGGACACCGTTTATTTCTCCTTGTTCTTGTAATTTTGCAATGTCTTCTTCTTCTTCAGTCGTTACTGCAACGATTAATTTTCCGCAACGATTGAACCAGACATTATTCTCTTTGCAGAATGAATATAGATTGTTGTTTGAAGGAACACAGAGGTTGGCTTTGAGAGAGTTTGTTGAATAATAAATCCCGGAATGGATAACTTCGCTGTTTCGACTGCTCGTCTCCTGCCCGAATGAATCGTGTCGCTCGATGAGTATTGTTGAAAATCCATTCGAAGCACATTCAGCCGCGCATGCAAGTCCTACAACTCCACCACCTATTATAAGTACTTCAAAATCCATTGACGACTGACTACGATCTGAAAGGTTGAACGATACATTGTAACATTGAATCAATTCGACAATGAGAAAATGATTCAATGATTCAATGGAATGGTGGGCCCTGCAGGACTTGAACCTGCGACCCATTGATTATGAGTCAATTGCTCTGACCAACTGAGCTAAGGGCCCGAAAAACTTTGTTTTTATTCAAAACTGAACAAATATAGAGCATTCTGCGGTAATTACCAAACCGGAATTTCGATTTGACAGCAACCAGATTTTTGCTATATTGAAACCGTCATTGGCTTCCCTCATTCCCTCCCACACAAGTTCTCAGCGAGCTATTTTGAACTGCGATTCCGAGGAATGATGTGTTTGTTTTGTGGGAAATTCTGTGTGAACCTACAACTCGTTTGTAAGTCAATACCTCCTGTGCTGGTACATAGGTGAGTAATTTTACTAATTCTTCATCCCCAACTAAGTTGAAAGACATTTTTATGTCGCGTTCAAAATTTTCACAACGTCACTGCGGTTATTGTAATAAAACCACACGCATGGAAATGATGGGCGAAATGACAACGACACCGGGTAAATCATGGGTTCGTTGCACTCGTTGCCACCACATGACACTTGTTACAGTAATTGATACATCAAAAGCAGATGATGCAAATCTTGATGCATCAAAAGCAACCCCATATAATCCTGAACAAACGTTCAGAATCGGAGAGGCAATCTTCCACTCTGAGTGGAACGATGTTGGAAAAGTCCTGAGCAAAGTTCGAACCTCAAGCGGAAGTCAGGCAATAGTCGTCTCGTTTGAAAAAGAAGGACAAAAAACCCTGGTGGAAAATTTACGATAGTTATTTATTTGAACACAACATTATTATACAGACACTCGAGAGGAGGTGAAGTTGGTGGTCGGCATTACCATTCAAGAGAATGAAAACGTAGATCGTGCAATCCGTCGCTTTAAGAAAAAATACGAGCGTTCAGGAGTGTTGAAGGAAGTAAAACGACGTTCGTACTTTACAAAACCTTCTGTAGAAAAGCGGTTGAAAAAAATCAAAGCCGTACGCCGGGCGTATCGCCAGCGGATGGAAGAGCAGATGTAAAGGTACAAGTTTGCTTGAACAAAAAAGGGTCAGTTGTTTGACCCTTTTTTTATGGTTCGTTATTCCGAATGTGAATTTCAATCATGTCGAAATTCTCTTTGCGACCTTTGCGTCTCCTTCGTGAACTTTGCGGTTACAATAATCGTCGTAGCCAACGCATCTACTTTTCTTTCACTTCTTTCCTGTTCTTCAATTTGAAAAACCCATAACCAACCAACAACACCGAAACAGCCCACGCACCGAGCGTTATAGAAAATCCCGTCTCGTACAGCGGCGGATTAAATTTCATTTCTATTGTATGATTTCCTGCCGGAACTACAACGGAACGGAGAACGAAATTTGTCTTGTAGATTTCCGTTTCCTGTCCATCAATGAATGCATTCCACCCTGCCGGATAATAGACTTCACTGAACACAAGCAACGAGGATTGGGTTGAATATGTCGTATAAGAAATCTCTCTTGACTTATAATTATCAATTGATACAAATGACGACTCTGATTTCACAGGACTAACAGATGGAGATTGTTCAAGCACTGCAATCTTTTTCGGGTCAAAGGTTTCCGAGCGAAGAACAGTAAAGATTTCCCGTTTGTTGTTCGTAACTGTAATTTCATCAACAAACCAGGCACGTGGTAAAAAGTTTTTGTTCTGATAGGTCAATAAACTTTTTGATTGGTCGAAGTTCACAACTGTAAGATTTGTATCGGGAGGCAGTTGCCCGGGCACGACAAAGTACTTTGTGTTCAACATGTTCAGAACACCCATGTTCAGCGGGAAGCGGAACGGATGCAATCCGATCGAGTCTATCATTTCCTGATAGATTTTTATTTTTGCCGGACTGTACCCGCCAACCAATTGCAATCCGTGATACATGTACGTGTTATCCATGAAGTTCCCGATTTGATAAACCCGGAACTGACTCTTATCCTGTTGCAAAAATTGAACAGTCGCATCGGGTGCAAAATGTTGACCGAGCGCAGTGTTTGGTTTCGGGTTGATGTAATTCGTGTCCAACATAATCAGGTCAATTGAGAGGATGACGAGAAAGCCGAGTGTCATCATCAACGACTGGATTTTGTTTTTCAAAAAAGCAATCATCAAACCGAGTGTTGCACAAGCAATGAGAGCAAACTTGATGTAATCATCCCAGAGCAAATCAAATCTGCCCCGCTCTAATTGCGGAAGTATCTGCTGTGCCTGAGCGCCATATTGTTGTTGCAACTCCTTCATATCTTCCGCACGCTTAAACATAAAATCAGACAGGAAACTATACACTCCATCTTTTGCAACAAATCCGATGACAAGCACGGCGGCGATAACGATTACAGTAACCCGCAACACCTTGAACAATTGGGTTCGCTTCTTCTCAAAATCTTTTCCCTGCATTTCAATCAACGCGTTGTAACCGTACAATGCGAGCATTCCGAATGTGAACGGAATGAGATGAAGAATCATCACAGGGACGCGGAACTTGTTGAAGAACGGAAAATAATTAAACATCAAATCATACAACAACGAAAAATGCTTGCCGAATGAAATGAGAAACATAACAGCAGACAACACTGCGAAAAACATCGTAATACGATTTCGTTTATAGAATAAAGCAAACAGTGCAAGCACAAGCGGAATAATTCCAATGTACACGGTACTGTCGGTGAACGGCATCCAGCCCCAATAGTACGGAGACTGATAACCGAAAAATGAGGGTAGAAGATAATTCATTACTTCAAACGGATGGAAGGACCAGTTTGTCGCGTAGTCGTAATCCAATCCTCCGGCGCCTGCGCCTTCTCCGCCACCACCTCCGCGAATCGAGTACGAGGAATATTCCTGAACAGAAAGATAGACATACGCGGAAATTGCAAAACCAAGAACGAACGCTCCAACAAACATCAGCGTCTTCATCATTGCGGGCTTTGGTTGTTGTTTGATTTCTGAAATCACTTCCCAAAGCAAATAACTTCCGATGACGACAAATCCGTAAAACACCATTTGCACGTGATTGGTGAGCAGACTTGTTCCAATGGCGATAGCGAGCAATCCCAAACTCAACACGTCTCTTCGTTTGAATAAATTATGTGTGAGCAAAAACAGTAAAGGAATGTAGCTCAGTGCAAACAACTTTGAACCTTGTCCTGCTTGCGCAAGCCCGATGAGATACGGATTGAGCATGAACGTCAGCGCGCCGAGGAGTGAGGGCAACTGACCAGACGGACCGGGAAACAACGTTCGTCCGGCAAAATACATAAATACACCTGCAAGCAGAATATGTAACACCATCCATCCCCATGTTGCGTTGAGAAATAACACTTTACCAATCCACTGCAAGGCGAGTTGCAAATAGTTTACATTACGGGGAATGTACGCCAAACTTCCGAAGCCCGGCATACCTCCAAACGGATTGGGAATCCAGAGCGGCTCGACGTTCTCTGTCTGTTCAATGTGCAAGCCGGCTTGCGACCACGCTTCTGCCGCAACCGTATCGCCTGAATCGGCAAACATCATGTCATTGAAAACGATTTTGTTAAACATGACGAGAAGAATCACATACAAGATACCGATAAAGATGAGGTCACGCTTCGCTTCCGAAAAATTCGCGAAGAGCACTTGCGGCGGTTGTTTTTTTGTTGTTGATTGAGGTTGAGCCATAATTTCTAAAAGTTTTTTTATTGACTTCAAAAAAGCGAACTCAAGATACAAAATTTATTCAGAATACAATCTTTGAAAGGACGTTGAGGGAAAGTGAAAGCAACTCACACAGGTTTATTTCTTTACGCCAATTCCATAGATACACCAGCCATAGAGATTCCAAAACGCCGAGACAATCTTGTGTCTGTTTCCGCTGAATATGCCGTAACAGATTCTTACGATGTCAAACTGCAACCTCATCCAGTTTCTCACTGTTCCGACGTTCTCAACTTCAAGTACGGAAACTGTGGAAATGAATTCATACAAAGAATGTTTTGTCCACGGACGAACATGGGTCGGGTCATCATAAAAATTGAAGGGGTTGTGTTGTTCACGGTGGAATCCAAACGAAGGAACAAGTATTGAACTCCAGTTCGGCGTTTCGATGTAAATAATTCCATTCGGTTTTAATACGCGGCGTATTTCTTTTCCAATTTCCCAAATGTTTTGCACATGCTCGATGACATGCGTAAATAACATTCCATCAAATGAATTATCTTCGTACGGTAATTTCTGTTCGTCAATGTTAAGTTGAAGAAAATGTATTCCTTCCCGTACTTCACTGGCAGGGAGAATATCAACTCCATGAAATTCAATTTCGGGAGATACAATTTGTAATTCACGCCAGTTATCTCCCCTGCCGCAACCCAATTCCAGTACTCTTCCGTTCGGTGGAAGTCGTCGGAAATATTTCCGTTTTACGTCAAACGATTGAATAAACATTTTCAAAGAATGTATCATCTTACTTTGCTGAAATTATTGATGTTGTAAAATTGATTGGTACGTTTGTTCAATATTCATGACGCAACGCTCTAATGAATAGTACCTGATTGTGTTGAGATAACCCTGTCTGCCGAGTTCTTCCGCTTGCATTGGATTATGAAATAACGTACAGACCTGTTCTGTTATTTGATGCACCGAGTTTCCAATCATACAATTGTTTGGAGAAATTCCTTCGATTCCCTCGGCGCCGATTTTTGTCGTCACAACGGGAATCCCATGTGCCATCGCTTCAAGAATTTTTACTTTCACACCGCCTCCGGTTTTCATCGGTGCGATAAACACCTGACTTCTGTCAAGATAATGTGATAAATCTTTTACAAATCCCAAGAACTTGATTTGCGTATGGTGCAGAGACGATTGAACAAGTTCAGCCGGAGGATTATGACCGATGATATAACATGTCAGTTGAGGAACCCGACGTATCACGTCCGGTAGAATTTCTTTCACGAGCCATCGAACGGCATCAACATTCGGGGCGTGCGAAAAAGAACCGACAAACAAGAGTGAAAACGGTTCTCTCTTTGAATATGCGGGGAGAGATTCCGGAATTGTTAATCCTCTCGGAAAGTAACTGATGGTAGATTTTTTCGTCAACCATTGAAGCAGGAGTTTATCCTGTTCTGTAACGGTCAGGATGTGGTCGAATGTTCTGGCAATGCGAGGTTCATATGTACTCCACCTGCACCATTCTATAA
>JACPVN010000260.1 GCA_016191715.1 Ignavibacteriota bacterium
CTTCCGTTGCAATCGAAAGTGCGGAATCGTACCCGAACGTGACATCCGTTGCTTCGAGGTCGTTATCAATTGTTTTCGGAACGCCGATGATGTTCATTCCCATCTTGGAAAACTTGTACGCGATGTTCATTGTCCCGTCGCCGCCGATGGCAAAGAGCGCATCAAGTTCCCACTTCTGATAATTGATGAGCGCATGTTCGGAATAATCAAGCGTAGTTATTCCTTTCGGACTTTCGACAGGATAATGGAACGGGTCGCCTTTGTTCGATGTACCGAGAATTGTCCCGCCAAGATTGACAATCCCAAGAATATCAAGCTTCGTCAGCTCGCGCATTTTCCCTTCGACAAATCCCTCGAAGCCATCCACAATACCGATGACTTTTGTATTGAAGAACGACATAGCAGGTTTGGCAATGCTACGGATGACGGCGTTGAGTCCGGGGCAATCACCGCCGCCTGTGAGAATTCCGACACGTTTGAGAGTTGTAGGCATGGTATGTTTGCTCTTTATAAAAATTGTTCGGTGAGAATATAACAATTCTTTCGGTTGAATGGGAAAATGGAAGGAATCACTAAATCTTATCACTTTGATTCTTCATTTTGCTTGGGTTTCAAAATTTCATTCTGTACATTACGGCAGATTTTATGGACAGAGAAGTTCAATATTTTATGTGTCAAAAAACATGGAACAAATAAAATTCATAGACCTGTTTTGCGGCATCGGTGGTTTCCGAATAGCGATGGATGAAGCGTGTTTTGAAAACGACCTCATCCCAAAGTGCGTTTTCTCATCAGACATCGACCCTTTTTGCCAAGATAGTTACGAAGCAAACTTCGGGCACAGACCGACAGGTGACATCACGAAAGTTGATGAAAGAGAAATTCCCGACCACGAAATTTTGTTTGCCGGTTTCCCGTGTCAGCCATTCAGCATCATTGGACAAATGCAGGGATTCAATGACATCAGAGGAACGTTGTTTTTTGACATTGCAAGAATTCTAAAACACAAACGCCCAAAGGCATTTGTGTTAGAAAATGTGAAACAACTTGTTGGACACAACGAGGGAAGAACTTTAAAAACTATTCTCAAAACTTTACAGGGTTTAGATTATCATGTGCAGTATGCAGTTCTCAATGCACTTGACTATGGTCTTCCTCAAAAAAGAGAACGAGTAATTATTGTTGGACACCAACAGCCAATCATGTTTTCTTTTCCTTCACCTGTCAGACCGTTTAAACCATTAAGTGAAGTTTTAGAAAAACAAGTTGACAAAAAACATTACGCATCCGACTACATTAAACAAAGAAGAAAGCAAAAACATAAATCAGCGTATAAGCTTTCCATATGGCATGAGAACAAAGCAGGGAACATTTGTTCTTATCCCTATTCTTGTGCATTGAGAGCAGGTGCATCATACAACTACTTGCTTGTCAACGGAGAACGGCGTTTGACACCACGGGAAATGTTCCGCTTGCAAGGTTTTCCTGACAGTTATCGAATTGTTGTCAATGACAGCCAAGCAAGAATACAAGCAGGTAATGCGGTTCCTGTCAATATGGTCAAATCAGTTATCTCAAAACTTGTGCCGTATGTCGCAGTTTCAATGGATATGAGCTTGGTATTGAGAGAATACGAAGTAGAATATGCCAAAAAGTAAACCACCCAAACTTCGGACGGTAAACAAGTCATTACCACCATTTCCTTTGAATGAATTTCCAAAGGAGTTTCCTTTTACGCTTGGCAAAGAGTTGGTTTATCTTCTTGCATCCAAAGGCAAACCAATTCTTGAAGGTCCCGAATGGGAAGCAATCTTTGCAAATTGTATAGGAGCAGAATGGAAGCCTTCTAATGTAGGACTTGACGATGTGATTTTAGGAAACACTGCATGGGGTGCAAAGACAGTAAAAACAATTCATCCTTCTACACAGAAAAAGGTAAGATTAATTTCAGGCAGAAATTCTCCCGTTTATTCTTTCGGTGATAAGATTGATACAAAAGCAGACCCCAACATAGTTGGCAAATCCGTTTTGGAAATTTGGAATGGAAGAGTTTCTGCCATCAGAGAAAAGTTTGCTAACCTTAGAACGGTGGTTCTAATAAAATCTAATGATTTAACAGAGGTTGTTGTTTTTGAGTTTAACACTATTCGTTACGACCCTGAATTATTTGTGTGGAAATGGAATGAAAGGGTAAATCTCGAAGGAATTGAGAAATCAACCGAAGAACATCGTTTTACATGGCAACCGCACGGTTCTCAATTTACAATCATTGAAAATGTTCCTAACAAAAGTTTTGTAATTCGAATCAAACAACCAAAAGTTCTGAACAAAGAAAAAGTCCTTACAGCGCTTGGTTTTGATAAATCTTGGATTACAGTTATTAAAAATGGCTGATGTTTTTACGAAGGAACAGAGAAGTCTTGTTATGCGACAAGTTAAAAGTAGTCGCAATAAATCCACAGAATTAAAACTCATTCAGTTTTTCAAAACCAATCATATCAAAGGTTGGCGAAGAAATTTCAAGTTGTTCGGCAAACCAGATTTTGTTTTTCCAATAACAAAAAATGTAATCTTTGTTGATGGCTGTTTTTGGCACGGACATAACTGCCGAAACACAAAACCAAAAGACAACAAAAAATATTGGACACAAAAAATAAAACGGAACAAGCAACGGGATATTGAAGTTGCAAAACATTTAAAACTAAACAGATGGACTGTTACACGGCTTTGGGAGTGTCGGTTGAATACGAAAGAATTGACGAAGCGACTAAGAGAAAAACTTTATATGGAACAGAGTTGAACTTCCGTCCAAAGGCAAAGTACGTTAATAACGAGTCGCCAGTGCAACCTTAGAGAACTTGGATTTGTCCGATTGCGAATCAGACTCTACCTTCTAAATCTCTCCGGCACGTACTTCACAAACAATTCAGTCAGTTTGTTCCTCGAATTGGAATCGAAGTATTCATTGTCGCGGTCGCGCTTGCGGAGAACTTCAAATCTGTCAGAAACTTTTCTCGGCATTTTTCCTTGTAACTCTCAGCGTTCCTTTAACCATAACATTCTCATCGCCGCTCCCCGACAATCAAATCATACCATAGTGTGATTTTACTTGCATAGTCAAACCTTTCTTCTTACATTTGCTCAAAAATCACACTATAATGTTAGCCAAACATATCGGTGAAAAGATAAAAAGCCGGAGAAAAGAACTCGGAATCACTCAACCGCACCTCGCAGAGTTAGCCAATGTTAGTACGAACACGTTGTATAAATTGGAGAGAGGTCAGGGAAATCCTTCGTTCGATGTCTTGAACAAATTAGCAGAAGTACTCGGCATGGAACTGAAACTTGAAGTCATGAATCTGCCTGCGGGGAAGGTGGTAACACGGTAATTGTATGAGACAGGCAGAAGTATATCGCAACGGAATAGTTGCAGGCATCCTAACGGAAGAAGACCGGCATCATTTTGTTTTCCGGTATAACGATGCCTACTACAACGACAACAGCAAACCGGCAATCAGTGTAACACTTCCAAAAACAGAACAAGAATACAGGAGTGAATCTTTGTTTCCGTATTTTTTCAACATGTTAAGTGAAGGAGTAAATAGAAAATTGCAATGCACGCAACTGAAAATTGATGAGGAAGATAATTTCGGTTTGTTGATAGCAACGGCACAATGCGATACCATCGGAGCCGTAACGGTAAAACCGATTGCGATGAAATGAGTGCAGAGCAACTACCATATTGTCCCGGAACATTGGCTGAAGGTTTTACAACATACAGTCCGGGTTGCCTGCGAAATCTCTTTCATGGGAAAAAGGTAGGTCATGTGTTGCCCTACGGCGCGCCGGAACAGAACGAAGAAGTGGCGAAGCAATTCCGAGAGAACCGCAAGCGTATCTCTATCTCAGGCGTTCAGGAAAAGTTGAGTTTTATCTTAGAGAAAAATGTGTTGCGGCTGACGAAAGAAGGGGAGCAAGGAACATACATCCTGAAACCGATTCCGAGAGATTTGAAAAACGTTACTCAGGTTCCGGCAAACGAACACTTGACCATGCAAATCGCAAAACAGGTGTATGGAATAGCCACTGCCGAGAACGCCATGATATTTTTCAACGATGGCACACACGCGTACATCACCAAGCGATTCGATGTGAATGAAGAAGGCGGAAAACGGGGAAAAGAAGATTTTGCATCGCTTGCAGGAAAAACGAAAGATACTGCCGGAGCGAATTTCAAGTATGAATTCAGTTACGAAGAACTTGGATTACTGATACAACACTTTGTTCCTGCATGGCGTGTGGAGATTGAAAAGTATTTTTCATTGGTCGTGTTCAACTTTTTGTTCTCGAACGGCGATGCTCACCTGAAAAACTTTTCGCTACTCGAATCTTCCAACGGTGATTATTTACTCAGTCCTGCGTATGATGTAATCAATACAAGACTGCATGTGGATGATTCAGATTTTGCTTTGAGCAAAGGATTGTTTGCTAATGCAAGAAGTTACTGCGGCAAAAGCGAGCATCCATCCAAAGCGGATTTCATTGAATTCGGAAAATGCATTGGAGTAACATAAAAAAAAAAAAAAAAATTACTGTCTCCATTTATGGAACATCAACGGATGGTTGAAACACTAACGAATCGTTCCTTTTTGAACGAACCAAGCAAACGAGGATATCTGTTGATGTATCGAACCAAGAGGAATTATCTCAACGCTTAAAGGAAACAAAGAGTCGGGAGATTTCTTGTTCCTGCGCTGAAAACGAGAAGATTACCTTCTGAATCTCTCCGGCACGTACTTCACAAACAATTCGGTGAGTTTGTTCCTCGAATTGGAATCGAAGTCTTCATCATCCTTGTCGCGTTTGCGAAGGACATCAAATTCGTCTGCATCTTTTCCTCTCATTTTGTGTGAATATTCTCTGAGAGTTTCTACCATGGAATGTTGTTCGCTTTTTGTCATAATGTTCCTCGTGTAATATTTTGTTTGATTCGTACATCAAGCATGTACAAATTGAATTGAATACACGTCCCAATTGCCGCGCCGGTGAAGAACAGATTTTTCACAGGTATTTCATCAATGAAAATAATAGAAAACTTTTTAGAAGTGAGAAGCACAACGGTGTAACTAATCCCGCCAAACATTCCCCAGAGCGGAACATGCGAGAGAACGGCGTACCAACTGCGCGGCTGATTGAAAAAGTTTGCAATCGTTGCGTACCACAACCTCTCTCCTCCCCATCCAAAAAAAGAAAATCCGATTCCGACCAAACAATACGCGGGAAGGAACCCTGCGTAGAAGTCTCCGAGCAACATCGTCGTGAGCGAATAGAGCAACATGATAATGATTGCATATACACAGTTCCGCAGGATTCCCATCGCCGGTGTTTCGTCAAAGAAACGCAACGCCATCCTCACGCCGCTTGTTCAGTAATAATCAGGTTAGTAATGTCGCCTGCGCCTTCTCGTACAACAAGCGGTTGGTCTTCCGTTAAATCAAGCACGGTCGAAAGTTCAAGTCCGCTCATTCCGCCGTCGAGAATTAAATCCACTCGTCCGTCGTACGAACGTTTGATGAGTTCCGGGTCGTTCAGCAGTTGTTCGTTCACGCCGTCCACGCTCGCGTTGAGAATAGGATGACCGAGTTGCTTCACTATCTCGATACAGATTTTGTTGTTCGGTACGCGGATACCGACTGTCTTTCGTTTGCTGATAAGCGATTTCGGAAGTTGTTTCAGCCGGCTCGCCGGAAGCACGAACGTGAACGGTCCCGGCACGAGATGCTTCATCAACCGGAATGCGGGATTCGATACTTTCGCATACTCGCTGATGTGACTCAAATCGGAACAAACAAAACTGAACGGTTTCTGCGTGTCCTGCTGTTTGATTTGATAAATTCGTTCAATCGCATGAGTGCTGTAAATACTGCATCCGATGCCATAGACGGTATCGGTCGGATAAATGATGACGCCGCCATGCTTCAACACGTCAACCGCGTGTTCGATGTGGCGACCTTGAGGATTATCAGGATGAACTTGGAGGTACATAGAAATTTCCTTGTAATTGTTTTTGGTAAAGAGCAACTAACCGCACGGTGCGGTCAGCGTAACAATTGGTAATTCGATTCTGATTGTTCGTTGGTGATGGTTTGTTCGGCGATTCCTTCCAATTTGTTTTCGAATAGTGAAAGCCGTTTGTCCGCTTCGTCGTACTTGTTATGTGCGTTGTTGAGATGCGTACCAAGCGTCTCGAACGCATCGCGCACTTTTCCGATGTCGCCCTGCAAACGACCGAGTGTGTTCAAAATCTGTTTTGCGCTCTGTTCGATTTTCAACCCGCGCAAGCCGAGCGCTATCACTTGTAAATACGCGTAAAAACTGTTCGGGGAAACCGGGACGACATTTTTCTCAAGTGCATATTGATACACTCCCGAATCGCCCGTTCCTTCACCTTTGATGATGACTTCATAATAAATATTCTCTGCAGGAATATACATCAGCGCAAACGGAAAGGTTCCTTCATCCGGCAAGATGTATTTGCCTGCAATGGCTTCGATATGTTTTTTCACATCGCTGAGGAATGTTTTCTGAAATTGTTTCTTCTCGGTTTCGGTAGATGCCTGATAAAACTTCTTGAAATTTTCGAGCGGAAATTTTGAATCTACCGGAACAATTCCCTCCGATGTTTTAATGATGGCATCAACCGTCTGCCCGTTTTTGAATTTGTATTGCATCTCGAAATGTTCTGACGGTAAAACCTGCTTCAACAAATCTTCGAGAAGTAATTCGCCCAAGCCCCCGCGAAGTTTCGGTGCACGAAGCAGTTCTTCTAACTTGGAAACGCTTTGTCCCAACTCTTTTATCTCCTGCGTTGCCTGACCAAGTTGACCGAGATTTTTCTGAACATCACCAATCACCCGCGCGGCATTATCAAGCCGGTTGCCGACGGATGTTGTTTGCGTTTGCAGTTGTTGCGTTACGCTGTTGAGTTGTTGATTAAGATTTTCTGAAACATGTTGCAAACTTGTCCGCATATCGCCGCGTAATGCTTCGACCTGTTGTTGCATGAGTTGCATTGTTTGGGAATAATCGGTTTGAACCGGAGCGGATTTCCGCGAAAGGAGAATAACAAGAAGAACGACAACCGCCCCGAGCAATATTAACGTCAATACATCCATACGTTTTTTGTGTGAGCGGGAAAATGATGAATCCGCTCGACTGATTGAACCTAAGAAAAATTTAGGAA
>JACPVN010000261.1 GCA_016191715.1 Ignavibacteriota bacterium
CGTAAATTAACTTCATCAAAAATACAATACAAAGGAACAAGGTTATGCAACACAATTTTTTCAAAGCAATTAAAGCAGGAATGGCCGCGACATTAGCGATGACGCTCCTTATGATTATGGCACCAATGATGGGAATGCCGGAAATGAACATTGGCCGAATGTTAGGAATGTTTATGGGAATTTCCGAATCGGTAGGCTGGATAGCGCATTTTATGATAGGTTCAGTTCTGGCAATTATCTATGTGTATGTATTTTCTAATAAACTCCCGGGCGGTAATGCTGTACGTGGTATTCTTTTTGGACTTATCCCTTGGTTAGCGGCACAACTTATGGTAAACCCAATGATGGGTGCAGGAATGTTTGCATCAAATACTCCCGCACCGGTAGCAATGGTGATGGGGAGTTTGATGGGACATATCGTTTACGGCGCTGTTCTTGGAACAATCTATGGAACGGGTTTATCAAAAGCGGACGCTAATCAATAAACAAACTCAGCACATTCAAACTTAAAGAAAGAAAGAAAACGATGTCACGTATTCAAAAAGTAGAATTAGAAAAAGCAACGGAAGTACAAAAATCAATACTCGAGACCATCAAAAAGAAGATGGGAAAGTTACCGAATATCTATGCAAGCATCGCACAGTCTCCGGCGGCACTTCAAATGTATTTATCATTTGATGAACATCTTCAGAAGGGATTGCTTGATGGAAAAACAAGGGAGATAATAACATTAACTGTCTCGCAGTACAACGGATGTAACTACTGTCTCTCTGCCCATAGTTTTATTGGTTCAAGAAAATTTGGAATGACAGAAGAAGAACTCCTTCGAGTTCGACAAGGACAATCAAACGATAAACAGATTCAGTCACTTCTGAATTTTGTGTACGCAGTGGTAGATAAACGAGCAAAGATTTCAGATGAAGATTATCTGAATATTCGAAACGCAGGTTATTCAGAAGCGGAAATTGTAGAAATCGTAGCCGTTATCGTACAAACAATTTTTACAAATTACTTTAATCTCATCGCACAAACCGAAATTGATTTTCCAATGGTAAGTGCCGCGGAATTGAAGAAGGTTGCCTGAATTTTCAATTAACCAAAGAAAAAAAATCGAAATGAAAACGTTTACTGTAACAGATTTAACATTAGAGAAGGAGCCTGCACAAATGAAAAACATCGTCGTCTATACAGCAGAATGGTGTCCCGATTGTCGCAGAGCAAAGCGGTATCTGGAAGATCAGAAGATATTTTTCAGTGAAATAGACATTGAAGAAACAGAAGGGGCTGCAGAACAAATCATTGAGTGGTCAGGCGGACGGCGTGTGATTCCCACGTTTAATATCAATGGAACAATTTTACACAATCCGCCGCTCGAACTTTTGAAGGAAGCTATTCGGCAATGTCATGGTCCAAATTAATGAAATGCTCATCTTTATCGAACCGAATTGCCGGGCATGTGAACGTGTGATGGAAACTGCCGAAGTTCTTCGTAAACAAAACATCATCGCTAACTTCGTGACATTCAATCGCAACGTCAATCCGGAATCGTGTATGAAATTCGGTGTGTTCATTTTTCCGACAGTCTATATCAACGGTCGGTTGGCATTCTATGGTGAGTTTACAATTGAAGACCTTGATCGTTTTCTCAACACAAAAAAATCTAAATAAATCACAACCTTAATCAACTAAATTAACAACTAACAAATAAAGGAATACATCTATGAAACAACTCAGATTACTCATCACCGTCGTTCTTCTTTTTGCCGTTGCGCTCATAACGAACGCTCAAAGTAAGAAGGTCAACGGCGAAAAAAATGAGATGAAGGAAGTCACCCTCACCGGTGAAATCATTGACCAGAAGTGCTACACAACAGGCATGATGGGCGGAAAAGGTGAAGACCACAAAGAATGTGCTATCTCTTGCATCAAAGGCGGATTGCCGGTTGGACTTCTCGAAGACAAGACCGAGAAAGTTTATACAGTCGTCCCCAAAGCCGGTATGAAAGGCGCCAATGAAGAATTGGCAAAGTACGCCGCGCAAAAGGTAAAACTTACAGGCATGGCCGCTACGAAGGGTGGTCAATCCTTGTTCATCTACACTAAAATCGAAGAAATAAAGTAAGCCTTCTTCGGCAGGGGAAATGTCAATATTTCCCCTGCCGATATTTTTTTACAAAATGAATTTAACCATCATAGAAAAATCCACATGAAAAGAATTATCGTACTGCTTGGCGTTGCACACGTTCTCTTCTCACTGAGTCTCTACGCACATCATGGGAAGAATTATTTGGTCACAGGCAGTCATGAATTGTCAAAGCCGGGAAGTCTGTACCTCCTCCTTTCTTCGAGTGCGATAAATCGTTCCGGTGAGCCATCGTACGAGATGGAGCCGGGATTGCTTATGGGCGTTACGAATTGGTACGATGTCGAGATTCATCTTCATCAAGGAACAGAAGAGCATGAATTTCAAACAGAAGCAATTGCATTCGAGTCCCGTTTTGGTATCTTTGGCACGGGCATCCATCACGAAGAGTCACATCATTATGAGAATGAAGAGAACGAATCAGCATTTGGCGCATCCATGTTGGTCGAATTAGAAAAGGGATTTCACGAACATCCGGACAATTACGAACTTCGAATGATTGTCGGAACAAATATCAATGAGTACAGAGTTACAGGAAATCTTATCCTGCAAGGAAACTTCAATCAACAAATTGGCGGTGAACAGAAATTTGCATTTGGCGTGAGACGCTTGGTTTTCGAGACATTGTCTTTCGGATTTGAAGTTGATGGCAATATACAGCGTTTAACCTCTCTGACATTTACACCCGGTGTGTTCATCGGCTTATCAGATCAATTCGATGTAAAGTTAGGCGCGTCAATCAGGTCATCTTCTTTCACAGAAGAAAATCAAATCCGTCTTGCGGCGATCTATCAAATAAATTGAAGAATATGTGATGGTATGATTCTTCA
>JACPVN010000262.1 GCA_016191715.1 Ignavibacteriota bacterium
AATGATGCCGTTGTGAATGATGGCAATTTCATTCTTGCAATCCCAATGCGGATGCGCGTTGACATCGTTCGGCTCGCCGTGAGTAGCCCAACGGGTATGCCCGACTCCTAATTCGGCAGAAAGTTGTTCATCACCTATGAGATTGACAAGTTCCGAAACTTTTCCCGCTTTCTTTCGCGTAATCAGTCCGCCGTTGACAAGCGCAACGCCGGCAGAATCGTACCCGCGATACTCGAGCCGATGTAATCCTTCGAGCAATAATGGAAGTGAATTTTTCTTACCGATGTATCCGACGATGCCGCACATACTTTAGATTGACGATTTATGATTGCTGAATTCTGATTTTGACATTAACGACGTGCAAACAACAGTGAAAGATGCAATTCCGTTCCTGTTTTATTCTGCAGAATTATTATTGAGGAGCGTTCATTCCGTAGTGTGTCCATTCTTCTTTCGATGGACCATAAATACCCGGAACTTTCAAACCGGCTTGACGCATCAACACGGTCATTTGTGCGCGATGATGAATCTGATGACGAAGAAGAGAGTGAAGCGTAGAACCCCTCGTCCATTGTTCGCCGTACATTTCAATTTCTTCGAGCAACATTCCGTCGTTCCATGCCTGCTGAACGGCTTCGGCAAGAGAATTTCCCGCCTTCTCGTACGTCTCAGCAATCAGGGATACTGAAGAAGGCATTGCTGTATCCTCCAGCGGCGCGTTTATTTTCAATCCTGCTTTCCCTCCCATTTCTCCGAGCGTCAGCGTGATATGCCACGCTAAGAATCCAAGTGAGCGTCCATCTGGCGTCACCATTTGTGTAAGCGATGAATCTGAAAGAGCGCGAAACATTTTGACCGTGTTTTCGTGCTCATACTTCCAATCGTTCAAAAAATCTGTAATTGTTCGGTACATAGTTTTTTCCTTGATATGTTTGCGTAGAAAAGGTAAGGATTCTTGGAGTGATTACCAAAGAGGACTTTGCAAGTTGGAAATCTTTTGTTACCTTCTTGCCGGACTGACTTAAATACTCATGGAGCTTACAACCGAAACAATTCGAATTCTTATCGTTGATGACCACCCGATGGTAATTGCCGGAATCAAAACGTTTCTTGCTGAATATCCTCACATCCGGATTATCGGTGAAGCCGGGAACGGAAAAGAAGCAATCGAACGGGCAAAGACATCTCTTCCCGATATTATTCTCATGGATATCAGTATGCCGGTGATGAACGGTCTGGATGCTACCCGTGCTGTGATGAAACATTTCCCGACGATAGATGTCATCATCCTCACGATGCACGACGATAGGGAATACATCAGACAGATTTTTCAGTGCGGCGCGAAAGGATACGTTCTGAAAAATGCGCCGCAGGATGATATCCTCCGCGCAATTGAAGCGGTGTACAAAGGAAACGCGTTCTTCAGCCCCGAAGCAGCCAAAGTGATTCTTGAACTTGCCGCTGAGAAAGAAACGAACACAACCTCCGAACCCCCGGCAGAACTAACGGACGTTGAGAAAGATATCATCGTTCTGATTGTCCAGGAATTGAGTAACAAGGAAATAGCTGATAAACTCTACTTGAGTCTTCGGACGGTCGAAAAGTACCGACAAACTATTATGCAGAAATTAAACATCCATAACACGATTGCCCTGACAAAATTTGCAATCAGGAACGGCTTGGTGAAAGTGTAAATCTCTGTTTGTCCCGCCAAGCCACCTTTCCCCCCTCTGAACACCCGTAAAAATACCCCTTAAAACAGACTGAATTTGCATATCGTAGTTCATGCACGCGAAAAATTCGTAGTTCATGCACGGAAAAATTCGTAGTTCATGCATTGACTTTCATCCCGAAATTCCGTTTCTTTATACCAGTCCACTCGTCACTCCTTTATATTTTCAATTGCCCAAGTCTTTGTGGATTAGACATCATCTTGGACAAGAGCCCGGACAGGGGGTTTAGAACGAAAGGTGAGTTGCGAAACATTCATGATGCTGGTTAGGGATTGTGACTCACCTTTTTCTTATCGCCCCGGCAACAAAGGGAGGTGCCGGGGTATTTTATTTTCTGGGTTTTGCTCAAGTGGACACAGGAAGTTTTTCTACGCAGTCATAGTACATTCTTAATTATTATGTTGAAAGGAAGAATAAAAATTATTTGTTTCCGGAGAACATACCGGACATTTCACTCGAAGCAAACTTGGGTGAACCTCCCGGTATGCTTGCCCGCCTTTGGGGGATTGAATAGTACCGTCGCTTTCCGTATGTTTACGATAGAATCCATAACCAAAAAGGTGTACAATGTAGAACAGTAATTGCACCAAGGGATCTATGAACATGAGGCGACTTGATTTTGTCGAAATAAAAATTCGACCCACTATGTTATTGCTTTTACTTCTTGCTCTACTGACGTTCTCCTGTGAAGAGGAAGAACTAAAAATTATTATCCCCCCGCATGTACCTACTCTTGCTATAACGGTTGATGATGTTGGCGTAACGGAAGCGTGGATAAAAATAGAAAGCGTGGACAGTACTGTGCTTGGTACAATACTGCTGAAGCGTGACACGGTGAACGTACTGACTGTGAACGTAACCTCACGCGAAACGATTGTGGTAAGCGAACAACTATTGCCTAAGAAAACGTACGCGTACAATGCATATAAACTGAGCAACACCACACTCACCGACTCCAGCGCACCATTAAACCTAACAACGATGGATACGACAAATAGCAATTGGACATGGACATTACATTACCTTGGAGATGGTAATGCAAGTGTATTGAACGATATTTGCATTGTGAATGATACGCTTGCATATGCAGGGGGAAGAATTTACTCTCGTTCCCACGCTCCTGCGTGGGAATGTTTAACTGAGACGCTCCGGCGTCTATAATAACATGTTACATCATGGGTAGAAGTCGTTACAAAATATTTGAAACCGAATATCCGTATTTCCTCACGTGCACAGTTGTCAACTGGCTTTGCCTCTTCTCGAAGCCGGAGATTGTCGAGATTGTTACAGGCTCATTACGGTTTCTTCAGGAACACCATAGGCTTGAACTTTATGCTTACGTCATTATGGAACATCATCTTCATCTCATCGCTTCATCTGATAACCTTAGTAATGAAATAGGTGATTTCAAATCATACACGGCTCGATCAATTATTGAATATTTGAAAAAAGAACATTCAACATTTTTCTTACAGGAACTTGAACGAAATAAACTGCCACATAAAAAAGACAGAACATTTCAGCTATGGCAGGAAGGAAGCCATCCGGAAATGATTCGGGACGAAATAATGATGCGACAAAAGATAGAGTACATCCATAATAATCCAATCAAGTGCGGATACGTTGATGAGCAAATACACTGGCGTTATTCAAGCGCTAGAAATTATGCGGGTATGACCGGGATATTGGAAGTGGTGACGGAATGGATGTAACCATCAGGAAAGGACACCATGCCTGCGGTTTACAATTCGCAGAGCAGGCAGGCAACAATATCGGAAATTTTATACTGACGCAGGAGCGTCGAAAAACCACATTCCCACGCGGGAGCGTGGGAACGAGACTCAAATCAAAAGGCTTGAAATTGAAGCAATTCGAAGGAATAATGGCAGAATCCCAAGGGAAAGTCTCTCTTTCCCTTGGGAAACTATCACTTACAGGAGGGAAAGTCCCGCTTACACTTGGGAAACCGTCTCTTACAGGAGGGAAAGTCCCGGTTACGCTTGGGAAACTGTCTCTTACAGGTGGGAAAGTCCCGTTTACACTTGGGAAACTGTCTCTTGCAGGAGGGAAAGTCCCGCTTACACTTGGGAAACCGTCTCATGCAGAAGGGAAGCCGATGTTTTCCTTCGGGAGACCGCCGCCGCAAGTTAGGTAATAAACAGTTTCATCATTGTAAACTACAAAGTAATTTTTTAAACAGTTTTTTTATCAATAATAATTTAGAAAGAAATTTTTATATGCCATCACAATATTTACCCACAGTCGAAACCGTGTTACTGACATGGTTTGATAATTTTATTCAGAAACTTACAACACATGCGCCGACGATTGGCGTTACAAATGAAAAGATAACGGAATTTCAAACCGACTTCGACAATATCAAGAATATGTTGAATGAAGTCGCCTCGTTGAAAGCGAGTTACCAATCGAAAGTGAAAGCAAAAGATATATTACTTCGCGACGCCAAGAAACGCATTCGTGATCAGGTTGTCATCATCAAGCGTCATAGTCAGTACACCGAAGCAATCGGGGAAGACCTGAGCATCATCGGAGCGGGAGAGGAAGACCCGACCAGCATCCTTGATGCAATGCCGGAATTCTTTCTCACCGTCATGCCGGATATGGTGCGTGCGGATTGGCTGAAGAAACAGTTCGGCGGTGTTGTCATCGAAAGTAAGCGGGGAAATGAAACTGTGTTTTCGCGTCTCGATAAGGATTCGTTGTCGCCGTATGAAGATACGCGGAAAAACCTTGTTGCAGGTGTTCCCGAAACCCGCACGTATCGAATGCGCTATCTCCTGAACGACGCGGAAGTCGGGAAGTGGTCAAACGAAGTTACTGTCGTGTGTTTGATATAATCTAATCAGTCAAGCGAGCGGCGAGTATGATCGGTTAGGGATTCTGTTCAACTATGCGGTGTCGGGTGTCTGGTGGATCCACTGCGTATTGCTGAACAACCTCGCCGCTCGTTTTTTGTGTGGAACAACAATGAGTATAAGGTAAAGTAACTTTTTTAATTCATTATTTATTCATTACAATATAAGGAACAATTTATGGCATTCACAGGTGATGAAAATCATGCAATCAGTCTTAATGACGCGGCACGATTGACGTACAACTTTCGCGAGAGCAGAGTTATCCCCGATATCAAAGGGGGATATTTCGGCCGTCGCGCGATCGAAGAGGTATTAGGACAGGACGGATGCGTCGGGATTCGTATTTACTACGGAACAAAAGATGACGGCTCTCCGAGTTTCGTCGTCGTCGGAGTTGATGCGATTGAGGATGATATCATTGATGGCAATGCGGCAATCATGGATGAGAATCTTCCCTGTCCCCCGCGTTGCGGAAAAGCGAACGTCTTGAACAGTTAATGGTGAACAATGGATATTTTCGATATCAGTTCGTTGTACGGAGCGTTGCTCGGCGCTGTCGGAATTTACAGGTATCAACGCCTCGATTCCACCCGTCAAATTTTTGTCGTGTATCAGGCAATTAATATGTTGACTACGATAGCCCAGATCATTCTTGCAAAACAGTTTATCAACAGTCATTGGACGCTTCATGTGACCAGTGCAATCCGATATTCTTTTTTTGCATACATACTTTCCTGCGGCATTACTTCACTCAGGACAAGAATGTATTTCCGGTATTCCATCCCGGCATTTCTTGTTGTGTGGCTCTGTCTCGAACTTACGGTAGAAAATATCCAATCGTTCAGCATCTATACGCGTCCAATGGAGGGCATTCTGTTAATCATCGGTTCAATGGTCACCATTCACTCATTGAACAGTAGTTCCGT
>JACPVN010000110.1 GCA_016191715.1 Ignavibacteriota bacterium
ACTCGGCGAGTCGTCTTACATAATATGGTCGAGATGAATCTCGACCTACATTTGTTTGATGGAAGAAAATAGTAGCCGCCGGCTTCACGCCTGCGTTTTTTTGATTTGAAAGCGCAACCGTAAAGGTTGCGGCTACAGTTGTTTGATGGAAGAGAAAAACAATCGTTGGATGTAACTGAGAGGAGAACGAGAATAGACTCGCCGAGTTACCGCAGAGGTAAAGTACTTTAGTTAGGGAAGGCGAATTAATGAAGCAACATTCGGAATCGAAGAAAACAAAAAAAGGATAATATATGTACTGAATTACATTCAGATGTTAAACTTTCAAACGGTCAAGTGTAATAAAATAATTTTTCAAAATCAACTTATAGTCTGCAATTATAGGACGAAATTTTCTACGAACCGTAGGTATTTCGTCCCCGTTTTGTAGGGCGACACTGCGAATCGCCTATGACAGACGACATATCGAGTAGTCCTACATAAAATTGTCGAGATAAATCTCGACCTACATCATGAGAGATGATTCCGCAACTCTGAAGGTTGTGGATACAACTGTTGTGTTTGTTTTTTGGGAAAAGACGTTAAGAGAGGACATCTAATCCGAACAAAACGTAATTCACCTGTTGCGCTCCTTAAACGCTTGGACAGGGATATTTATTTTGTGGATTAGAACTTTTACCCGGTGACTGCTTCCGAGTGGTTCCATGATACAAAAAATTTTTAAGAATATCAAGCAAGAAACTGAAAATAAATCGTTTGCAAAAAAACAGGAAACGGCATAACAATACAATGGAATTTGCATGTCCTTAGTATTATCTCATCAATGAGTTTCGTCGTTCAAAAAAAATAATCCTTCCTTCAAACGATTGAACTACTCTCCGCTTGGCTGACTGTTTGCAATCAACGCGACCGATACATTTCTGGAAGTAAAAACTCAGAAATAATGGTTGCAATTTCTCTGCCAAACGAGTAAAAATCCTTTAGATGTCAAACCGCCCTAACTCCCCGATGAATTCGGACTACTTGTTAATAAAACTGTTTGCTGCTTCAAATCCACTCTTCACCGCACCTTCAATTGTAGCAGGCAGTTCTGTGTTGGTCCAATCGCCGGCGAGAAAAAGATGTTCAACCGGCGAAACAGTATTCGGACGAAATGGTTCAATCTCATTTGTGGGCGAAAATGTTGCACGCTTTTCTTTGATGATAATGGAGTGGAGTGGTTTCCGATTCTTCGTCTCCGGATATACTTTGTTAATGTCATTCATTGCCAAAGTAAGAAGTTCTTTCTTTGATGACAGTACTTCTTCATACGCTCCGCTAATGACTGCTGAGATGTAACTTGTGGATTTGTTTTCATGTCCCAAGGGGATGGAATCCCACATTAATCTTCTTCGGTTGAAAATCCATTGCAGTTTCATGTCTATCAACCCCACGAAATCTTCCTCCATAAATTCTTTCTCGAACCAGAGATGAATGGAGACAATGGGTGAAGATTTGAATCTATTTAATTGACGGAACGGTTCGGACTGATGTACTTCATCAGATAATAAACTTGACAATACAAAATAGGGAACCGTGCTGATGATTCGGTCTGCTTTGATGAGTTTTCCGCCAACTTCAACACCGATTGCTTTTCCATCGTTGCAGATAATTTTTTCAACCTGAGAGTTGAGAAATATTTTTGCTTTATGTCGTTTCAGGAATTCTCCGGCAGGTGTTGCGTACAACTCGGTTTGCCCGACCCTTGGGATGAGCATGACAGAATCGGATTTCTTCCCGAGAAATGTTGAACGGAGAGAGCGTGCAAACAACAACGCCGATGCCCGCTCCGGCGCTTCGTTCATGACGGAAATCGAAATAGGATTCCAGAAACATTTCTTCGCTTCCTCCGATTGATTGAGCCCAATCAGCCACTCATCAATCGTCAGACGAGCAAGTCGCTCTTCTTTTTTTTGATTCCAATGCTGTAACTCTCTTCCCACATTCAACAATCGTTTTCGTTCCCAAAATGAAAGCAAAGAGAATTTCAACATTCCGGCTGTAAGATGAAACGGACGAGGTAGCGATGAAACTGAAAATGTGTGAAATCTTTTTTGAGGATGGAAGAAAGTAAGTGAAAGTTTGTCTTGCACTGTAAGCAATGAACGGGTTCCAATCATCTCTAAATATCGGAGCGTGTTATGATACGCACCGACAAGTACATGCTGTCCGTTATCCACAACATCTCCTGTTGTTTCATCAACATACGAGTAACATCTCCCTCCGAGTTTTGGTGATTGTTCAAACAATGTGACCTGTGCGCCGCGGGATGCAAGTTCGACTGCGGAGGCGAGTCCGCTTAACCCTCCGCCTATGATGATGATTTCGTTGTGAGTTGTGAGTTGTGAATTGTGAGTGTGGTTGATTGGCAAACTCGTTTATTGGTGAGTGGTGTGTAGTGATTCGTGAGTGGTGATGAGCGAGTTGTTTGTATTTTCTTAGAGACCGAAGAGAGATTGTTTCACCCAATATTTTATCGCAATCAAAAATTGTTGATACTTCGGGACAGCAATGCGATGGTCGAAGACGTTGAAGTTGACATCTTTGATTCGTTGGAGTGTGTGGAAGTAAATTCGCTCCATAATCTTCGCGGCGAACATAGCCCGCTTGTCATCGGTCGGGAGAGATTCCTTCGCTTTTTTGAAATACTCTTCGGCGCGTTGAGATTCGAACATCATTAACGATACGAACTTGTCGTTATAGGAATTATTGAGAATTGAATCTTCCGCGATATCGAAGCGGCGAATATCTTCGAGCGGTAAATAAATCCGTCCGTACATTGCATCGAGTCCGACATCGCGCAGGATGTTTGTCAACTGCAATGCAATCCCAAGATTGATTGCGTATTCTTTTGTCTTGGCGTTTCGAGAACCGAATATTTCCAGACTCATTAAACCGACGGAGGAAGCAACGTGATAACAATAATCTTTCAATTCATCAAACGTCTCATAGCGGTTTTTCACTAAATCCATTTCAACGCCTTTGATAAGTTCATAGAAATGAACGACCGGAATTTTGAATCGTATTGCTATTGAACCGAGTTGATTGAGCAACGTAAATTCTGAACTTCCACCCAACGCTTTTCCAAGTTCTGCGCGCCATCGTTGGAGTCGTTCGAACTTGGTCGGCAGGTCAGCGGGATTGTCAACAATATCATCAGTCTCGCGGCAAAACGCGTACACAGTCCGCAATGCTTCGCGTTGATGTTTCGGTAAGAACGAAAAGGAAAACCGGAAACTCGAAACGCTATCTTTGAGCGCAATCTCGGTTGGGAGTGCAATTATGTTAAGTCCCATTGTTTCTTCTTTCGATTGTACTGAGATAGGTTGTTGATGAACAATCCACGAATTAAAATCCCGACCTTGTTTGATGTTGAAAGTTTCGGTCGTTTTGTAAACACATCATAACCTGCCTTCTCTATCTTCCGTAACATTGACATACCTCCGAACCAAACCAATTTCAGTTCGAGTTGTAAATCTTTGTCAACGAGCGATGGAAGGTCTGCGCCAAGATAAAACAGTTCTTTCGTTCGTGCAACTTGAAACTTCAGTAACTCTTTGAACTTTGCATTGAACGATTTTCTCTTCCAATCATCAATGGTAAAACCGAAACGTTGCATATCTTCGAGAGGAAGGTACAACCTATTTTTTTCTGCATCAACAGCAATATCCTGCCAGAAGTTTGCAAGTTGTAATGCCGTACAAATGTTATCTGAAAGTTTGTTCAGTTGTTCATCCCGGTAGCCAAAAATCATCAGCACCAATCTTCCAACCGGATTCGCAGAACATTGGCAGTAACTCAACAGGTCATCAAATGTTTCGTAGCGATTCTGAAGTACATCTCGTTTGAAGGCAACGAGCAAATCTTTGAGAGGTTCGATAGGAATCCTGAGTCGCTTGACTGTCTCTGCAAGAGCGATAAACACCGGATGTTCTGCAGTCCCTTCGTAACACTGTAGGAGTTTAGTTTCCCAATCGTTCAAATCATATAGGCGCGAATCTGAAGTTCTTTGTTGTTCATCG
>JACPVN010000231.1 GCA_016191715.1 Ignavibacteriota bacterium
CGAACCGGCACACGGACCGATTTCTGCACCCTCAAGCGCGTTGTTATACGCGTCAGGCAAATGCGGAGCGGCTCCGTAACGAACATGTAGCCCGTCTTCATCGAGCAATAAAATAGAAGCGATTGTATCGTGCGAAAGTTTTTCAATATTCAGTACGATATTCTCAAGGGTTTTCCCGAGCGTAGAGCCGGTGGATATAGATTCAAGAATCTGCGCTTCGGTTGCAAGGAGAATTTCTGCCCGCTTCCTGTCGGTAATGTCATGAAAGAAAATTGATAGCCCATCCTTCGAGGGGTAAACCCTGTTTTCAAACCAGAGGTTGTACGGAGGATAGTATTCTTCGAAAGATATAAACTGTTGTGTCTCAACGGCTTTGTAGTAGGTATGATAAAATACTTGTCCGACTCCTTCAGGAAATTCCGTCCAGATATGTTTCCCGACCATCTCTTCCGGCTTACGGTTGAAAATTTCTCCGGCTTTCTTATTCATGTAGGTGTAACACCAGTTTGTATCGAGCGAGACAAACGCATCGCTGACGCTTTCAAGAATGTTTGATAATTGAACGCGGGAGCGCTCTAACGATTCGCGTGTTGTATATTTTGAAAGCACATTTCTGATGGCAGGAACAAGTCGTTGGAGATTTCCTTTCAGGATGTAATCATCCGCTCCGGCTTTCATACACTCGACGGCAATATCATCGCCAACAGCGCCGGTCACGATGATGAAAGGAACGTGCGGAAGTTTTTCTTTTGCAAGAAGGAGCGCGGAGTAGCCATCGAAGTCGGGGAGAACATAATCGGAAAGAATCAAATCAGGATTGAAATTCTCCAGCGCGCTGATGAACGTATCTTTACTTTTGACACAATGTATCGTACCCTCAAGATTGTTGTGTTGAAGTTCGTTCCTGAGTATTCGTTCATCTATCAAAGAGTCTTCGAGTAGCAAGATACGAAGATGACGTTCATTCATAGTTCATCTATCTGTTGTTGTGTGTGAAGAATATAGGTGAAAAGGGAATGAATGGCAATAACAGAGAGGGAGTCGTTAAAGCGCTGTTTACGTTAGCGTGAGCGCCCTACAAGAATCCGTCTTTCAGGTATGTCCATTTCCATTCCTGCCAGTTTTGTATGAATCCTGCTTTCACCGGATTGTTGATGATGTAATGAATGATTCGTTCTAATTCTCTCCCGTCTCGGACTACATGGTCATAACTTTCGTGTTGCCAGAATGTGCCTGAGCGGTTGAGGATGCGATTGCATTTGAGTGCAGTATATTTTTTCAATGATGCAAGAATATTTGTCAACAAGTAGGGCGACTCGCCGAGTCGCCTATGGGTCATTTTGTTAAATTGTTCATGGTGCGATTCAGCGAATCGCCCTACATCTATTACAAGGTGGACATGGTTTGGCATGATACAGTAGGAAATTAGTTCATACACTTTCGTATCACGATGGTGGATTGCATCAGCAACAATGGATGCTACCTGAGATTCACCTAACCAAAGCGGACCAGACTTGCCACTATCTAACAACGCATCAAATTTTCCGAAGTATTGCTTCCGGAGTTTAGTCAGTTCGTCTTTCTTCTGTTGTTCGGTCAGGGATAGTTTGCTTAGTCTGTTTTCTTCGATGGCAAACTCTGTTTTCAAATTATCAATAACTAATTTTGGTAATGAACCGGCAAGTCGGAACGTTACAAAGAAAGTTGCAACGCCGGGTTGATAATGCGGGAGATGACGGCGATAAAAATCAGTAGAATTGTTACTGTTCATGCAAACCAATGTATTGAAGGCTGAGGAAAATGCAAAATGGAACAACAATGTAGGGCGACTCGCTGAGTCGCCTTTTGGGAGATATCTGAAACTTTAATGGGCGATTCGGCGAATCGCCCTACACCTTCTCAGTAATACGCTATTTTGGCTTTAGCAAAACACTTGTCAGCTACGCCTGAACCTTCGCCAGCCATTCCTGAACTCCCTTACGCTTTGGCTGAACTTGTCTCTGCTCTGGCTGAACCACTGTTTGCTCCGGCAGAAGACCTTCCTTCTCCTGCTCAATCGTTCCCTGCCGGAGTTTTCTTGGTGTTTTCTTTTCCTGAAGACGTGTCCGCTCCGGCTGACAGTATTTCTGCTTGAGCATACAGAGCTTCTTCTCGGGCGTGACCAACTTCTGTCCGAGAACCCTGACCGCTCGGTTCAGCGTCCTCGCTGAACCATCAAAACTATTCGCATTCAGCACCAAGCGCGGACGCTTGGTGGAGCAATAGGTAGTTCTCGGACAGTTTCGCTGAGTCGCCTTTTGGGAGATATCTGAAACTTTAATGGGCGATTCGGCGAATCGCCCTACACTTTCGGAATGTCGCGAAGAATGTGGCATCACCCGGTTGATAGTGGGGGAGATGACGGCGGTAAAAGTCAGTAGAATTGTCACTGTTCATGCAAATCACTGTATTGAAGGAGAGGGAAAATCCAAAATACAGTAACTCGTAGGACGACTCGCTGAGTCGTCACGTGGGCGATTCGGCGAATCGCCCTACACTTTCTGAATGTCGCGAAGAATGTGGCATCACCCGGTTGATAGTGGGGGA
>JACPVN010000232.1 GCA_016191715.1 Ignavibacteriota bacterium
AAGAAACGCTCAACTTGAGTTATTTAGTTAGAAATAATTGGGGCGGTCTGGAACAGACAAAAAACTCTGGCTCGTTGAAGCTCACCGGAGTTGGTCTTGTCCCTTGCTACAGCCGCCCCGGGATTATGGGAACTTCCATACAATCTCAGTAATGGGGTTGCGGAATTTTCGATGGGATCCGGTACGATGCAGCGGTCGCCCCTTTCTGCATCCATGTGGCTGATTGAATATAACTATTTTTAATTCACATGTAAAACAATAAAAGGAAACAACAATGAAAAACAACTTTTTACTTTCGAAATGGATTATTGCAGTAATTGCTGTAACAGCGATTACGATATTCTCTATACAATTTGCAAAGGCACAAACGTGGACTTCGTTAAACGGACCACAGGTTGGCAAAAATGTCAAAGATGTCGCCCTGAGTAACGGTGCTACACCGACAATCTATGCGGCTGATAATTCATATCTCCTCAAATCTACTGATGGAGCGGCATCGTTCAAAGCAACCGGTAGCGTAGTCAATACTCCGATGGCAACAGTATGTCAACCGGATAATGCGGCTAATGTCGTCGCAGGCGGTACCGGCTTTCTTTGGAATTCGATAGATGGCGGCTCTTTGTGGTCATTCAAATCAGGTTATGTTATTGACAATCTAACCTCAGTCCGTTTTGCTGTCTCACCAATTACAACAGCGCAGATGTATATGGGAAGAAATTATTACAATGATAATTCCAAAGCATTCTGGAAAAGTATTAATTCAGGCGTTGATTGGGATAGAATGGAAAACTTCTACTGGAATACAACAATCAAAGATATCTCTCCCTATCCCGTTCAAGATGTTCCGCAATCTCAGCGAGATAATATTCTTTGGGTGTGCGGTTCAGGTACAGATAAAGGACTATGGAAATCAAACAATGCAGGAGTGACATGGGATTCACCGTTACTCGATACGGATAATCTCATCTCAGTAGCCGTTATGCATAAAGCATATCCGAGCAATTCACACCTTTATGTTGTAAAGTCAACCGGTGAAGTAGTAAAATCAACAAATAACGGTGCAGATTGGACCCCTGTTTTTGCGGCGGGAAACACTGTTCGCTTTGTTCGTATCAACACAAATAACAACTACATTTACCTCGCTACAAATAATGGAGTCTATCGGTCAACGAATGAAGGAAGTTCCTTCAGTCAGGTCAATTCCGGTTTAGGGACAGATATCAATGTATTGTCTCTTGCAGTTAATTCGTCTAATGTTCTTCTTGCAGGTACAACCGGTTCCATGTATAAGTCCACCAACAATGGAGTAACCTGGACCAATGTAGGAATCATGAATAGTTCTTCTGTGTTTGCTACCAGTACTTCCGTATGGACAGTCAGCCGCGATAACAGTTATGTCGGAACGTACACAGGCAGTAGTTGGACAACCAGTCAAATACTTTCTCCCGGTGCAAATATCATCAGCGAGCAAGTGCATCGGAATCAGGGAAATGGTGCAATCTTTACTTCGGGAACGTATAACGCCAACGCCGAAGTTTTCCGCAGTATGGATGGCGGCTCTACGTTTAGCGTGGATGCTCTTACGACAACCGGCGGAAAGTTTCTTGGCGTCAAAACGCATCCGTCAACCTATACACAGATGTTCATGTTCGGAGGAACTACAATTTCCGGCGTCTGGAAAAGTTTGTTCTCAAGTGCAAACTCCGGAGCCGCGTGGAATGCGCTCTCGCCACCATGGGAAACATCAGGAGTATATGTGAACGATCTCATTGAACTGAATATCTCAACAGGACGTCTCTATGCAGCGACAAGTAACGGACGTATTTATAGAAGCGATGATAATGGCGCAACGTGGGTGAGCGGTAGTAGTCCGGTTTTGGATATGGGGAGCGGTAACATCGCCTACTCGGTTGATGCGGCAACAATAGCAACGACAAAAGTATATGCCGCGGGGACAAACGGAATCTGGCGTTCAACAAATTCCGGTTCTTTAGGAACGTGGACACAAGTGAAAACAGGATCGTATAAAGTAGTTACTGTCTGTCCTGCAAACCAGATGACGGGCGAGCAAGCCGCTTCTGTTTCGACTGATGGCTCTGCGTTATATTATACTGTCAACGGCGGTTCATCATGGATAAACGGAACGGGAAATCTTCCTCCACCCATCAATAATCTCTATAGTGATCTCACTTCGGCAAATCTGTATGCTGCTACAAAGTATGGGATCTATAAAATTACGGCTCCAACAGGTTTGCCAACAACAACAACGACAGCAGATGGATTTGATGTGAAGTTGGAATGGAATGCTATTGCCAACGCGTCGGGGTATCATCTGAGGATTTATAAAGGCGCACAGTTGGTCACAGAACAGAACAGCCTTACCGGCTTATCGTATTACCCCACATGCCTGGTTACCGGTGGAACATATTTCTGGGACGTCGCGGCGCATAATCCTGCCGGCGAGACTAATTTCTCGACGCAATCATCCTTTACCGTCAGCGCTTCCCAAACAATCACTCAAAATACAATCACCCTCAATAATCGTCACCCTGTACTTTCTTGATCATCACAAGAAGGTTTAGGGCAGTATCAGATTTATCGTTATGCTTGTCCTTATCCTCCGAGTTTTGATTGTAATCCGTTTCCTGCAACAACTGCTCTTCTGCTCCTGGCAAGCGTAAGCGCTACGACATACATAGACATGCAGGTAACCGTAGCAAATAAATTCGACGAACCAAACACCGAATACTTCTATGAAATCAGGAGGGTGGGATATTCAGATAGAAAGAGTGTAAAGAGTGAAGAAATTTTCAAGCGAGGCGGAGAAGAAGAAATTGCTCTGAACTTGCCGAAAGAAACCCGACTCCATACAAATTATCCCAACCCTTTCAATCCTGTCACGGAAATTAAGTACGATATCCACGAAGATGCTTATGTGACACCTATTGCCTATGACGTTCTTGGTCGTGAAATAAAAACGTTAGTTGAAGAATTTGTATCCGCCGGCTTTAAGTCGGTGCAGTTCGATGCGAGCAGTCTTCCAAGCGGAATGTATTTCTACAGACTGACTGCCGGGAAATACTCTGATATGAAGAAAATGATATTAGCAAAATAGTGATTAGTCTATCTACGACACCGTAGGTACGACTCGTAGAGTTAATTCGGTAAATGGGGAGTAGTGAAATCATTGATAACTCTGTTTAGTGTTAATTTCAGGGGAGAAAATTCGGTAACACCGGATGTTCTCCCCTGCTTTAACGATGAATACATATCCCACGTCAAAATTCACAAATCACTATTCACTGCTCACTGCTCACTGTTTCTTCGCATCAATCCGTGCAGTGACCCGCGAATAGATTGCCAACCCGACCGCCGAGATAAAACCGATGACTGAGAAATAGTACCAAATATAATTTGCATTATCATACGCATGAACCATTTGCTCGGGTGATAATGTTTTCGGGTCGGGACAGTAATTCGTCAGCAAGTAACCGGAGATTCCAAAACCCAATACCGACGCGAGAAACGAATGGAGGTGGCTGAATCCGAGATATAATCCTTCTTCGCCTTTTGGCGCCTGGAGCGAGAAAAATTCAAGATAGCGGGGCGAGATAAAACACTCGGCAAGTCCCTGAAACATAATTCCGACAATCATCATCACCGTAACGGGATGAGCAGTGAACAATCCGAAAATTGAAACCTGATGTCCGGCAATTGATTCGAGCAACGGACTCGACGCCATACATATTGCAGAGAACGGCATCAACACCATTCCGACAAACATTGAACTGACCGCCTTCACCTTCTTCATCATCGCGGTAATGAGAACAACACACGTCATGACAACAGCCGGGTTCACGTTCGCTATCCATTCCGGCGAAGCAGTAACACCGACTGTACGCAACACATATTTCGGCATTGTTGCATACATCTGATGTTGAATCATCCAGAAGCCGGTGACGATGAGAATCAAAATCAACAAGCGCGGTCTCTTCAGAATTCGAACAAGCCCTTCCCATACTTCACGGATTGCTTTCCCTTCGCCGTGCATATCAACATTTTTATAAAAGAGGAAGACAGTAATCAGCGCAAGCAACGTCATCAACGCAGAAAAATAATTGATGGAGACAAGTCCAAGGTTGAGTCGAAGCGGAAAAGCAATTGTCTTTCCAAGAAACGCACCGACATTTACCATTCCATAAAAGATAGAATATGCTTTTGCCCGATTTGCCGAGTCGGATGTTTTTGCTACCGTTCCTGTAATAATGGATTTGATAAACGAACCGCCGAACATCAGAATCACGAACGCGGGAACAACCATTGCTTTGTACGGCAGTGCGCCGAGCGTGAAATATCCAATGGTCAGAAGTGTAAACGCCAGCATAATTGCTTTTCGGAAACCGATTTTATCGGCAAACGCTCCGGTGAAAGGCGGAAGGAAATACATTCCCGCCGAGAAGAAGCCGCTTAACCACGCAGCGTCCACATCATCGAACCCGACGACATCGGTGAGATAGAGAGTGACGGCGATAAACACTCCGTAGTACGCCGCCCGCTCGAACAGTTCGACGACGTTTGCAGTCCAGAATGCTTTAGGGAATTTCCAAGTTGATATTGTTTGTGTGGTGGTCATTTAGATTATAGGTTTTAGGTGATAGGGTGATAGTTGACAGTTTTTAGTTGACAGTTTGTAGTTTTTAGTTTATGGTATAGTGTATCCAGCATCAAGAATCGAGCGTCATTCAGCAATCAGAAATCAACATTCAGAAATTATTTCATTCCGGTAAATGTAATTCCACGAACGAAATATTTTTGAGCGAAGAAAAAGACAATAATTACCGGAAGCATCACCATAACCGCGGCGGCCATTTGGTGGGGCCAATCGGTAGTGTAGAGATTACTGAAATTTGCAATGCCGACTTCAACCGTTCGCATATCCATTCTGTTTGTGACAATCAGAGGCCAGAGAAAATCTTTCCAACTTCCCATGAAGGCAAAGATGGCAAGTGTTGCAAGCGCTGGCTTCGAAAGAGGAAGCACAATTTTCCAGAATATAGTAAATTCGCTTGCACCATCAACACGCGCCGCATCTTCCAAATCTTTCGGGATTGTCTGAAAGAATTGTCGTAACAAAAAAATTCCCCATACACTGGAGAGTGACGGAGTGAATAACGCCCAATAGGTGTTCACCCAGCCGAATTTGTTGATGAGAAGAAATGCCGGAATAATGGTTACGATTGCAGGAATCATCATTGTGGAAAGATATAAACTGAACAAGGTATCTCTCCCGATAAATGTTATTCTGGCAAACGCGTACGCCGCCATCGAACAAAACATGAGTTGACCAAGGACTGATGCAAGAGCAACGAACATTGTGTTCAGGAAATATCGCGGAAACGGTTGAAGCGTCAACGCCTCGATAAAGTTCGACCACTTCCATGAGGAGGGAAGAAACTTCGGAGGGAATTGATATACTTCTAATTCGGTCATTAACGATGTGCTGAGCATCCAGAGGAAGGGAAGAAGCATGGTTAATGCAAGAAGAATAAGAATACTATATATAATTGATGATTGAAATGTTTTCATTTGAAAACCGCAATTACAAACATTGTATTATGCCGTAACGAGTTCTTTGGTTTTCCCTAACTCAACGATAACAGAATCAAATCTATTATCACTCGGCTTGTATGAAAGGAGTTCAACTCCAATAACTTCGCCATTCAATTCATCTTTAATCAGGATGATTCCATTATCTAATTCTTCACAAAGTTGATGTTTTCTCGGCGGTTGCCAGAATACTGTGAGTAATTCTTCTTCCGGTTCATAATATATTTTCACTTGTGCCATAGTATTTCTCCTTCATTGATTTTATCAGTTTGATAACATGTTATTAAAATTCCAATATCATTAAGCCGTTTACTACAACCGATAGCCAACGATGTTCAGAACTTGTATAAAACAAAAACACTAATTCATCATGCCTGCTTCTTCGTATTTCATCAGGAGATGTCAGTGTATTCATTACATCTTGTAAACGATTTTCTATATCAGGATGCTTTGTAATCACCTTCTCCCAATATTCATTCGTTGTCCTCACCCTAAATCCTAACGGAGTTTGTACTTCAAATAAAGACATTTCTTATTATTCTCCATGTGCCATTATTGTTGTGCAAGTATTTCATTCATAAACACTCCACTGCTTTTCTTACAGCACGGAAACTCGACAACGAAGGTACTTCCTTTTTCCGGTTCACTTTCCACCCACACTTTTCCGCCCTGCATTTCAACAAGTTGTTTAACGATAGATAGTCCCAATCCTGTAGATGGTTCGCCGCCAGTCGGTCGTGCAGAAAGCCGTTGAAATTTTCCAAACACTCTCTTTTTGTCCGCCTCGGTAAAGCCCTGACCTTCGTCCTGTACTTCAAAACGTACATCCTCGTTCAAACAGTACGTCTTCATGCGTATTGGCTTCCCGCTTGGAGAATACTTGATTGCATTGTTGACAAGATTATCCATTACTTGCCTGATTCGTCCTTCATCGGCTTCAACGACACACGTTCCATCGCTCTCGAATTGAATTGTTTGCTCTTTTCGTTCTGCCATTTTTTGATTGCTGAGAAGTACGGTTTGTGCTACTTTTGAAACGTCAACACGAGTTATCTGCAATTTGAATTTCGGACTTTCAATCGCCGATGCTTCGAGTAATTCATTGATGAGTTCGAGCAACCGTTCTGCATTGGCGTGAATATCATCCGAGAATTGTGCGGCGGTTGATTCGCTTTCCGATTCGGAAGCAATGACCTGCGCAAACATCTTGATGGAAACCAACGGGCTTTTCATATCGTGAGCAGCGATGTGAAGTATTTCCGATTTAATAAGATTCGCTTCTTCAGCAAGTTTTCGCTGTGCTTCTTCTAGATGACGTGCGTGCTCGGCTTTTTCTTTTTCTATTAATAAATTTTTCGTCCGCTCTTTGACAAGTTCCAATAGCTTTAGTTCACGAATGTGCATCCGGCGTAACCTCAAACGGAAAATTACATACGCCAATCCTACAATTGAAAGAATACAAAGTCCGTAAAACCATGGTTCCTGATAAAAATTTGGAAGCAGAGTAAAACTCAATGAGGTCGAGGGTCCTACCTGTGTTGAATCCTCACTGCTCGCAGTTACCCAAAACGTGTACGTTCCCGGGGAGAGATTTGTATAGAATGCTGTGCGTCTCGTTCCCGCTTCTTTCCATTCTTCGTCGTAGCCATCTAATTTATATTTGAAGCGGACTTTTTCCGGCGCATAAAAACTCAAGCCGGTATATTCCACTTCGAGCTCACCCGAACCGACCGGAATTTTCGTCGGGTCAAATTCCGAGAGTGGTTTTTTATTTACCAACACCTGCTCAACGATTACAGGAGAAATGATACTGTTGATTTCTTCTTCTTTCGGATTAACAACGACGACTCCTTTAATCGTCGGAAACCAGAGTCTCCCGTCGCGAGATTTCCATCCGGCGGGCTGTGAACTGCCGTTACACTCCGGACTTTTCATTCCTTCATCTTTTCCATACGCCACGCAACTGACCCTCTCAATTTTTTCATCTGCAAAATCGAGCAGTTCGCTTTTTGCCACCCGAAAAATTCCTTTGTTACAACTCATCCATAATTCACCGTCATCATCTTCAAGAATTTGTGAAATAACATTGTTGAACAACCCATGACGTTGTGTAATTTGAGTGAACGTTCCGTTCCGGAAAAGATTCAGTCCGCCACCCTGAGTTCCAATCCAGAGATTTTCTTCCTTATCCTGATACAAACTTCTGATTACGTCATCAGACAATCCATCCATCATTGTGTACGAAGTGTAATTTCCGTTTTTGTAGCGAGTCAGCCCGCCGTTGGTTCCAATCCACATGGAACCATCGTTTCCTTCACAGAGCGACATCACAACATTATTCAACAATCCCGTTACCTTGATAACCGAAGAAAATTGTTGACGTCCGCTCTCCTTTAGTGTTGTCAAACTTCTGCTCAACCCGCGAGATGTCCCCACCCACAATCTTCCGTCTCCGTCTTCCACAATACATCGGATTGTATTTCCTGCCAATCCATCATCAGTTGAATAGTTGACAAACTTACCGTTCTCGAACATATCTAAGCCGTTCGTCGTCCCGACCCAAATTCTCTTTCGCGAATCAACATAGACCGACCAGATGAAATTATCAGACAAACCGTCTTTCGTCGTGTATGATGTAAACACTTTGCCGTCGTATTTTGTCAAGCCCTTGTATGTTCCCAGCCACAAATCGCCGGTCGGACTTTCACAAATTGACCAGACGAAATCATAAATCAATCCGTGCAATGATGTGTACGAAGTGAGCAACGCATTTTTCAGTCTGTTCAATCCACCGCCGTTGGTTCCAATCCAGAGAAGTCCTTCACGGTCTTCAAAAACTGACCAGACCAAATCGCTTGAAAGTCCGTTGCTTGAGGTAAACGGAACAAATCGTTTTCCGTCGAATTCACATAGCCCTCCACCGTGTGTTCCGATAAAAAGTTTCCCGCTTTGGCTTTCGTATAACGACCAGACAAATGCATGCGTGAGACCATCCTTCTTCACCCACGAAGCAAACACACCGTTTTTGAAACGCGTCAATCCTTCCGTCGTACCAATCCAGAGCGTCCCCTGCGTTCCTGCCCGGAGACAAAATATGTTTGCGCCCTGTGGTAAATGTGTTTTTGGAAACACTTCAAACTCATCATCACGCCACCGTACCAATCCTTTTTCCGTTCCGATCCAGACGGAACCTTCAAGGTCACTACAAACAGCGCCGACAGTATTCGCCGGGAAACCTTCGTCGTGTGTAAGTGTTCGGAATTCTCCATTCTTGAAAAGTGAAAGACCATTGCCATGGGCTATCCAAATTGTCCCGCGGGAATCTTCACAAATTGTTCCGATGGTGTTAGAAAGTAATCCCTCGTCCTTTGTAAACGTGGTAAATTTTCCGTGCGATAATTTTGTCAAACCACCATCTTCTGTTCCAATCCACAAATTGCCCGGCTTGTCTTCAAACAACGAGACAATTCTGTTCGATGGTAACGCCGGAGTATTTCCGACATCAAACACAGTAAAGCGAACTCCATCAAACCGAACAAGACCTTCAAGCGTACCAAGCCAAAGGTAGCCGTCTCGTGTTTGGGTGATGGTTGAAATCGAATTTTGCGGTAAGCCATCTTCGGTCTGCCAAACATCGTGACTAAATTGTGTCAGGTCTTTGGTCATTCCTGTTGGTACTCTCGGATTGTTCTGTCCGACTCCAACGGAACATACAATAAGAAAGAACAAAACAGAGTTCTTCCAATGTAAAAACCGAACGTTCATACTATCATGGTATTTGATTCATCTTACTGCGTTGTCATGAAGATAAGAGATTCTTTGAGTGAAACAAAGAGAAAAAATCCATTCTGAACTATTTTCTATCAACTTATGAGAAGTTGAAAGAAGATTCACATCTTTCTATATTCTATCCGTTTGAAAAATCTATCTTCTATTTTGCTTAATCATAGTCATATACAAACAAGGTTGCTGAGAATAGTAGTTTTATTGATTTCTTTTGTTATTTCAATACAGGCACAAACCTACAACTTCGATGAATCATTTCGATGGGTACATTACACAACAGAATCGGGATTGCCATCGAATCAGATTAGTGCGATCTATGAATCAGCAGATAGCACGATTTGGGTCAGCACGTCGAAGGGACCGGCATGGTATAATGGCTATCGGTGGATCGCATTGCGGAAAGCGAACGGGGAAGCTATCACCGAGGATGTTCAATTTGCAGAATATCATGATAGCATCGTCATCAATCTGAAAAAGGAAATTCTCATCGGTTCGAGAACCGGGTTTCATACCTTAATCAATAATGTCAACGCTCGCCCGGTATCCTTGAAAAAGGATTCGTTATTCCTTCTCCGTGAAGGTTCGTTGTCTGTCTATGCCAATGGAAAGATGGACGTGTATAATTGTTCGCCGATTCCAGTAAGCACAATTATTACCATGTGGAAAACAGCAAGTGGACTTGTCTGGTTCAGAACTCGCAATGCCGGATATCGTTTGAAGGACGGGGTCATCTCTCGGATGTATGCATCCCCGAAGGATGAATTTTCCTTTATCTGGGCGGCTGAAAATATTTCCGGTACAGGATTATTTTCAATTTTCTCCCCTCCGGAGAGACGAGGATTATGGGAATGGACCAAGTTTTCGAAATCAAATCGTAATCCCAACCAGACAATCGGAGAAATAGTACAGGGCGACATCCTTCCGAACGGAGATGCGATTGTCGTTCATAGTTCGGGTGAGGTGCAATACAGGGAACAGGGGGTTTGGCGAACCATTCCCTTCAGCGGCGGTTCGTTCGAAAATTTCAGAACGGTGAGATTTGATAAATCGGGCGATCTTTGGTTTGGCACGTCAAACGGTCTTTACCTTTTCCGCGCTGTGCCGCAAGAGTGGACATTCAAACGGGAACCGGGACCCGATCTGAGAAACAATATCAATGAAATTCTGAAAGCACGGAATGGTACACTCTGGATTGCCTCAAGTTATGGAGTCGGTACTCAACAGGCTGACGGGACGATGAGGTACTTCGGTTCGGTAAGCGGCACGTCTATCTATGGTACAACCGCGCTGGCAGAAGATGATTCCGGAATGATATGGATCGGGAGTGGCGGATCATTCCCCGGAACCTATCGGTGGGACGGGAAGCGGTGGAAACATTTTCCAATCTCGGATACCGAAGATGTCTTCGTTCACAAAATCAGAAAAGACAGGAATGGCAGATTATGGTTTCTTGGTTTGGGGAAGAGTACGAACGAATTACTCGTTCACCAGCCGGGAGCGTATCTTTATTCAAACAATACATTTACCAGATGGGGAAAAGAAGAAGGACTGATCAGCGGAAGAGTCTATGCTTTTGTTGAAAGTAACGATGGCGCCTATTGGTTTGGAACTATAGCGGGTCTTAGTCGTTGGAAGAATGGAAACTGGAGACACTGGATATCTGACAAGAAAAATCAATCGAGCAGTATCTTTTCGCTTGCCGCCGGACTTGATGAAAATGTCTGGGGTACAATGTCTTTTTTTGGCGAGCATCTCTTCCAGATCGGACCCGATGACTCCATGCAATTTTTGAATCCGGAACAGAGAACAAGTGAATTTATCTCCGATTTAAAAATTGACTCTGCCGGGATATTGTGGGCGACGACGACAAACGGGCTTCTCAGCTTTAATGGAGAACTCTGGACACGCTATGATAGAAGAACGGGATTGCGGAAAGAGGCATTGCAAACACTCTTCCCGACGAGTAATGAAATCTATTGTGCGACGGTTGGTCATGGGTTGGCAATACTTCTACGACAGACTTTATTTGTTCCGCCTCCCATCATAACAATTGCCGATCCGGTCATTGATGAATATTCTGCATTAGTTCAATGGATGGCATTTTCATACCGGGGAGAACTTCCACCGGAAGAAATTTCGACACGGTTCAAATTGAACGATCGGGAATGGTCGCCATGGTCGAAGCAACATGAAGTGAAGTTTGATAGTTTACAACCGGGAAGCTACACCATTCAGGTACAGGCGAAAGGAGCGCACAGCAATATTAACCGGACGGGACAGCACACAACATTTCTCATCGAACAACCGGTCTTGCTTCGACCACTTGTATTGTATCCGTTGACTCTTACCAGCGGAATGATTATAATTCTCATCGGCGTTATTCTGGTTCGCAAGCGAACACACAACCGCGAACTTTCAATCAGTGAAGCAAAGTTTCGCTCTGTCGTAACGACAACGACCTCTGCAATTATCGTCCATCGGAATGGAAAAATAGTTTTCTTCAACCCATACTCACTGCAACTTACCGGATTCAATGAAGAAGAGATGAAAGCCAAATCGTTTTATGACCTTATTCATGTCAACGACCAAGAGTATGTAAAGGAATTTGATAAACAATCGCTCACTCAAGAAACAACTCCCAAAAGATTCGATTGCATGATCGTGACAAAATCGAACGATGAACGATGGTGGGATGTGACCGCGGCAAGGGTACAGTTCCAAAATCAGGATGCAACGATTGTAACGGCGTTCGACATCACTGAGAATAAAAATACGGAGGAACGAATGAGAGATCTTACGTCGGAGCTTACTCAAACAGAAGAACGTGAACGCAGGCGTATGGCTTCCTATCTCCACGATGTTATCAGCCAAACTATTGCCGTATCAAAGATGAAACTCAGGAGAGTTTTGAAACATCAGGTTCCGCCTGATATAGAAAAAGCGCTGAATGAAGTTCATGCTCTTTTGGAGCAATCGTTGACAGATGCACAAACATTGACCTTTGAGTTGTGTCCTCCCGTTGTGTATGAAAGTGACTTTGCCGCCGCAATTCAGTGGCTTGCGGATCAGTTCAACCATCACCACTCAATTACGGTCGAAGTGATTGACAATGCCAATCCGAAGGATATTTCCGAAGACTTTCGCAATGTTCTTTTCCAAGCCATTCGCGAAGCGCTCAGTAATGTCGTAAAACATGCCAATGCTCAGAGCGTAACAATCTCAATCAATAGTTTCGATTCAAAACTACAAATTGAAGTCAGTGATAACGGAACCGGGTTCGATCAGACATTGCCGCTAACGAAGCAGAAAAAAGAAGGCGGATTCGGACTTTTCAATATCGGACAACGACTCAGGAATCTTGGAGGAAAGGTAGAAGTTTCCTCCGCTTCCGGTGAAGGAACAACTGTTATCATTACAACGCCTTTGCTCGACAAGTGATGTTACACAGAAGCGGAATTTTGTTAAAGATACATACCGCGTTGCCGTGAACGACAACGCTACATAAATCAAGTCCCGTAAAACGGAACTCTTTTTGTGTTAAAAACGTAAACAAGAGTCGGATTCATCCGACTTGAGTAGATTAGCGTCACCGTTCACGGTGATGCATTTTAGCATCCATCAATTCCACACAATCCGAAACAATTACTTATGCCCATCAACATTCTTCTTGCCGATGACCACGCCATGATGAGAGACGGCTTAAAAAGCATTCTCGAAAACGACCTTCACATGCACGTTATAGCACAAGCGGAGAACGGAAGAAACGCAGTCGCGATGGCGTTACTCCACAAACCCGACGTGATCGTTATGGATATTACGATGCCCGACTTGAACGGAATAGAAGCAACACGGCAGATTCTTGCTGAGCAACCGGCATCAAAAATCATCGCTCTTTCGATGCACACCGAGAAACATTTTATTACCGACATGCTCGAAGCGGGCGCATCGGCATATATCCTCAAGCAAAACGCCGCAGATGAACTTGAACATGCTCTTAATGCAATTCTCTCAAACCGCATTTACATCAGCCCGCGCATTAGCGATATTGTTATTAAAGATTATGTCCGTCGGGTTCAGGAACAAAAGGAACACTCCAACCCGCTTACACCAAAAGAACGGGAAGTTTTGCAACTTCTCGCCGAGGGAAAAGCATCAAAAGAAATTGCCCATATACTTGGCAGTAGTGTCAATACAATAGAAACACATCGAAAGCATATCATGGAAAAGCTGAAACTCTACACAATCGCTGAACTGACAAAATACGCGATCCGGGAAGGATTGACGCAACTGTGATATAAGATTTTTGAGATTGTCTAAAAAAACAGGCGCCGTCATGCTGAGCGAAGTCGAAGCATGCTTGCGTTTCCGTCTGAAATCCTCAGACATTCCGCCACAGCGGACAAGAAAGTCTGCTGCTACTTATTTTACAACAAAAATACCCTGTCTCAATTTCGGGCATCTTCTCCTCAGCCCGCCCCATCGCTCATCCGCTCATCACCACTTAATCACTAATTTAGTGACCCCAATATCACTGATATAGTGATTTACACGCCTTCCTACTATCGTTATATTTAAGTCGAAAAATTTACCTAACACTATTTCACCGGTTTATTTCCGGTATTACATAACGATGAAACGAAACAGAATAAAAATAAATGCAAAATGAAATTACTCTCCGACCCTATTATCCGAACCCGTTTAAACCGGCAGGGATTGAGTTTGAACTGCCTGAACAGGCAGAGATCACTCTTGAAGTCTTCGATAAAAACGGGAAACCTCATAAAACAATCTATGAGAAAGAGACCATGATTAACGGAACTCATAAACTCGATCTGAACAGCTTTCATCTTGATGAAGGTGAATATACACTTCGTTTGAGTGCAAACATCTTTGGAAAAGAATTTCGAACGGCAAAAAATATTGTCATCGGAAAATGAGCAACGACCAAAAGGTTCTTTCATTTTTTAGCTTCAAAGATTATCTAATAATTAACTAACTATTCAATTAAACAATACTGAAAGGTATTCATCATGTTCACATTTTTGACATGTTCTTTATTTCAAACAATTCAAAGGAAGGGATTCACGATGTGGATTCTCTTCCTCGCAGTTTTCACAATGCAATTTTCTACATCTCTTCAAGCGCAGAGCTTTACCGAGGCCTATGCCGGGAGTTTAAAACCGGTTAGTTATAGTTCCGTAGCCTACGGCGATTATGATAATGACGGTGATTTGGACATTCTCCTAACGGGATACAATGCTGATTCAAGTACATATATTTTTTCCAAAATTTATCAAAATACCGGGAGCGGCTTTACCGAAGTCTATGCCGGGAGTTTAACAGGAGTTGCTTCTAGTTCCGTTGCTTGGGGCGATTATGATAATGACGGAGATTTGGATATTCTCCTGACGGGATTGGATGTTGCTAATGTTCCAAGTTCCAAAATTTATCAAAATACCGGAAGTGGCTTTACCGAGGTCTTTGCAGGAAGCCTAACGCCAGTTGCATACAGTTCGGTCGCCTGGGGCGATTATGATAATGACGGCGATTTGGATATTGTTCTGACGGGATACAATAGTAGTTACATTCCAATTTCCAAAATTTATCAAAATACTGGAAGCGGCTTTACCGAAGTCTATGCCGGGAGTTTAATGGGGGTTAGTTATAGTTCCGTCACCTGGGGCGATTATGATAATGACGGTGATTTGGATATTCTCCTGACGGGATTGGATGTTGCTAATGTTCCAAGTTCCAAAATTTATCAAAATACCGGAAGTGGCTTTACCGAAGTCTTTGCTGGGAGTTTAACTGAAGTTTCAATCAGTTCGGTCGCCTGGGGCGATTATGATAATGACGGTGATTTGGATATTCTCGT
>JACPVN010000251.1 GCA_016191715.1 Ignavibacteriota bacterium
GAAACGCGAGAACGAACACTGCCATGATTCCAAAGTACATTTCGTAGCCGCCTTGATGTTTAATGTATATCAACGGTACGTTTAATATTCCTGTCAGAAGAATAAACGGAAACACAATGTTGTTGGTGAGATGAAGTGTCGAAGCCATCTTTTTGTTAAATGGCAAATTCGATTTCCATACCATCGGCAAAATTTTTCTTGCAGTTTCAACAGCGCCTTTTGTCCAACGGAACTGTTGTGTTTTCAGCGCGTTGATTTCAGACGGAAGTTCTGCCGGAGATGTTACATCGTTGAGATAACGGAATTTCCATCCTCGAAGTTGAGCGCGGTAACTTAAATCCAAATCTTCTGTCAGTGTATCCGCGTGCCAGTTGCCCGCATCTTCGATACACGACTTTCTCCAGATTCCTCCTGTGCCGTTGAAGTTCAAAAAGAATCCCGCTTTGTTTCTTACATTTTGTTCGATGACAAAATGCGCATCAAGCGCCATCGCCTGAGCGCGGGTTAAAAGCGAGTAATCGCTGTTGAGATGTTCCCATCGTGTTTGCACCATTCCGATTTTCTCATCAAGAAAAAAGTACGGAAGCGTTTTCATCAGGAAATCCGGATTGGGAACGAAGTCTGCATCAAACACAGCAACGAACTCGCCCTTTGCGGTTTTCAATCCTTCTTTCAACGCGCCGGCTTTGTAGCCCGACCGGTTTTCACGATGTAATAATACAATATCAATTCCTTGCTGACGATACCGCTCAACTTCTACTGCTACAACTTTTGTCGTCTCATCTGTCGAATCATCCAGCACTTGAAATTCGAGTCTGTCTTTCGGATATTTCATCTGAACAACCGCGTCAATCAAACGGTGAACAACATACTTCTCGTTATACATCGGAAGTTGAATTGTGACCAGAGGAAATTGTGTAAGTTCAGGCGGCGTCTCCATTATCTTGTTTCGATACTTCAAATAATAATAGACCATGATGAAGCCGCTCGAGCCAAACATGAACAAGAGCGTTAACGAAACGAAATAAACACTAATTACTAAATCAGCCATGTCAAAATATTTTCAATAATTTACCAGCCTGAAACCGTGTCAAGCAAAATGTCTTCTGTTAATTGTTCGATTGCCGTTGTGATGGCGGCTTGCTTTGCCGATGGACCACCTGAAATATCATAGTCGGCGTAGCGGGAAAATTGTTTTTCCCACATCTGCTTTTTCATTTTTTGGTCACGGTACGCGACTCTCACATTCACGGTCAAACGGTTTTTCGTTACCTGCTCACCTTTTGTAAGAACTGCAGGTTCATTCGGCATTGAGGTGATGGTTCCTTCAAGCAACGCGTCGGCAGTTCGTTTATCCGCAAGTTTGAAATTATTATCCCGAATAAAACTTTCCTGCAACTTGTTTGTCAATTGTTCCCGCAAGTTCGGTTCGCCCGAACCGCTTTGGTCATCAAACAATGGAATTGCAATCGTCTTCAAATGCGGCGGCACACTTGCACCAGTGAAGGAGTAACATCCAACAAAACTCACAACAAAAATCAAACTGACAACCGACAACCAAGAACAACGAACTAAACTCACCATAAATTTTCTATCCCATACTCCTTCGCCCGACGATACAACGTTCGCTCGCTTATGTTCAGCGCTTTTGCGACAAGTTTTCTGTTGCCGTGATACTTTCTCAACGCTTCGATAATCATCCGCTTTTCCATTTCCTTGATTGGAATTACCGACTCGTCCAAGTGCGACAAATCAGCGGGCGTCGCTTCATGAGAACTCTCAACATCAAGCAAAGGCATCTTCACCATCATCTCACGGTTAGTATATGTTGGCTTTTGAAGCATTTGTTTGATTTCCATGATGTCGCTTTTCACTTCAAGCAACGCACGATAAATCAATTCACGCTCAACTTGTTCGGGAGTTTTCCTCGTCAGCACCGGAAGATTGCGCCCATCATCATGAAATTCTTTGAGATATTTTCTCACATCATTCACTTCGATGCGTTTTCCATTTTCAATGACAAGCAGACTTTCAATCACGTTCCGTAGTTCACGAATATTTCCGGGCCAATGATATGCAGTCAATACATCCATCGCTTCATCGGAAATTCCATTGAATGAAACTTTATTCTTTTCAGCATGCTGATGGGCAAATTCTTCAATGAACAACGGAATATCAACTTTTCTGTCACGCAACGGTGGAATTCTCACGTTGATGGAACGAAGCCGGAAGAACAAATCAGCACGAAAATTTCCGTGACGAACTTCCGATTCCAAATCTTTATTTGTCGCGGCAATCACCCGCACATCAACTTTGCGCGGTGTTGCAGAACCGACTCGCATGTACTCACCGCTCTCAAGCACTCGGAGAAATTTTACTTGAGTACCCATCGGCAAATAACCTATCTCATCCAGCACAACCGTTCCTCCATCGGCAAGTTCAAAATATCCTTTGCGTGTTTCCGATGCGCCGGTGAATGAACCTTTCTCGTGCCCGAACAATTCGCTTTCGATGATTCCCTCAGGAATCGCACCGGCATTTACTGAAATCATTGGCTTGTTTTTTCTCGCGCTCGCTTTGTGAATTGCTTTGGCGATTACTTCTTTTCCAAC
>JACPVN010000252.1 GCA_016191715.1 Ignavibacteriota bacterium
GTTAATCGTTCGGTCAATCGCCGGATATAAAATTTGCTCTTCTTTTTGATTGTGAGCAAACAACGTATTGAGCATCGCCTGTTCGTCTGAATCGGTTTCCGGATTGCCCGATTGAATAGAGTTGTGTATCGCTTCAAGATGTTTCTTGATGACGCGATGTTCCATCCGCATGACTTCCGTCGGTCCCGAATGAACCATGCCCGTCTTCTGTTCGAACAGAGGAAATAAAATATTTTCTTCCCATACAATATGGCGGAGCAATCCTGCGCGAAATTCTGTGAAGAATTCCTTCGCTTTTGTCAGTTCGCTCCTCTTCTGTTGTTGAAATTGTTTGAAGAGTTCATCGAGGCGGTCATGGTCTGCTTCATAATAGTTGGTGATGGTTGATTGGTTCATGGTGTTTCCTTTGTTATGTGTTAATAAAATTCAAGAGGCAACAATGACAAGGTCGTGAGATGCTTCGTCATCAAACGGTTCAAATGAAAGAGAACCGAAAAGCTCAATCTGTGTGAAGCCGGCGTTCGATAAATGGTGTTGTAAACGGGAGAGAGTCACCGGGTTCAGCATCGTCGTTTGAAGTTCGTGAACCATTTGATTCTCTTTCTGTCCGAGCGTGAGCATGTTAAACGCGATGGCGTCATCGAGATAATCATAAAAGCGGACATATATTTTTCCATCCCGTTCTTTCACGTTCTGAATCCGTTCCTTCTTCTTCATGATTTGTTTATAATTCAGCAGTTGAAGAATAACCACGCCCTGTTCGTTCAAAACAGATTTGAAATTTGTCAATGCCTGATTCAATTCTGCATCGGAAAGAAGATGCGGAAGTGTATTCCCGAGACAGAATACAGCATCAACTTTTTGCTGAACGGTATCGGAAAGATGTTGAAAGTCTGAAACAACCGGTTCGATGTTCAGATTCATTTCGAGTGCGTGTTCTTTTAAACGGAATACCATGTTGGTGGAACCATCAATAGCGGTTACCCTTACTCCAAGCCACGCAAGCAAGAGCGAGTGAAATCCTGTACCGCATCCGGCATCAACTGCTGAACGAATATTATACTTTGAAACGAGTACGTTGAAAACCGGTTTTTCCCAGATAAACCGCTTCTCAAAATCAATCATACTATCATAATCCTGAGCAAGCGAATCGTAGAACGAGGTGACCTTTTCCATCGAAAACTCATTCATTTGGTCCATATTGAGGAACTTCGCCCCTGTTGTGCTGATACATCGGTGATTCAATCATCGGAAATCGCTTGAGATATTCTTCCTTCGACATTCCGTTTTGCCAATGTCCGGTAAGCATTGCCAATCCGGTTATAGCAACAAACGTCCCGACCACCAGCACACCAAACACCCAATTCGGAACATGAGTTTTGGTAAATGATGCTCGCACATCCAATGTTTGTTTCACCGGACATGCTTCGACACAAGCGAGACAATTCATACATTCGTCGCTCCAAACATTTTTCACTTTATGCACTTTGATGTTTGAAGGACATGCCTTCGTGCAGAGTTCACAATCAATGCAGGTGGATTTGTTGCGCGTAATTTTGAAAGGGCTGAGCCAACTGAGAGCGCCAAGCAACGCGCCGTACGGGCAGAGAAATCTGCACCAGAAATTTTTGATGAACAACGAAAAAACCATGAGAATGATAATTGTCCGGAGAGCGAACGAGGAAATGTTCGCGAAGAACTGATACATCTTCACGTCCGCCATCTTGTTGTACGGACTGTAAATGAACACCTGCAAATCCGACAGCGACATTTGCCAAATTGAAGAGACAAAGAAATAGAGGAGAAGATACTTCAGAGAGCGAAGAGGATAATCGAGCCACTTCGGTGGTGTGAGATTTCTTCCGAACAATTTCTTCCCGAACATCCAGAGCGATTCGCTCAGCGTTCCAATCGGACAGAGCCAACTGCAAAATGCTTTCTTCAGGAATACTCCGCTTGCAATTATCGCGATGAAAATAAAAAGTCCGGACGGATGAACGTCGTTGATGATTCCCGTTTGTAACCAGTACTTTAAGCTCATTAATGCACTGATAGGAAGAAATCCTTCCGCTCCGGGAGGACGTTCAACAAACATCGCCTTACCATCCGATGTTCCCCATTGCATGAAAAGATAGAACTCAATACCAATCCAGACACAAAGGATAATGAACGCGAACTGAACGGTTGAACGGAGAAACTGAGAATCTCCTTCGAGTCTGCTGATGATTTTTTTATATGCGTTCGGCTCGAATGAGAAATCCGGTTTTTGTTTTCTCAACTCTGCCGAAAGTTTTTTTACTTTAGGTTGACAAAGGTTTATTCGAGCGGTAAATGACGGTAACGTACCGTTGATAATTCTGGGGCGTGGTTCAACAATTGAGTGTTGCCCAAATTCAAGAACTGATGATGCGGTCGTATCAGATTTCATAGTCAGTAGTTAGGTTGTTCTCAGGTTTGAAATTGCCTGTCACCTAATCATTTGAAAACGGTGAGAATTTCAGGCAATTTCATTCAAACTGACCTTAAGTGTCCAACTAATGTGCCAAATTGGATAAATGCCTCCAAATTAAAAAGCCGATTTATTTCCGGTTAAACTGGGGCTTTCTCATTTCTACGGCAAATTGATTGACGCTTTTCGACATAAGAAGTTCTCTCAATTCCTCCCTCATTTTTCCCCACTGTTCATGCAAAGCGCACGGTTGTTCGTCGCCGCAATCCGGGAAACCCAAAACGCATCCTTTGGTAAAACTCGTACCATCTACCGCTTCGATGATTTGATACAATGTAATTTTGTCGGTTGACTTTTTCAATGCAAATCCGCCGAGTGATCCCTTGAACGAAGAAAGTAATCCTTTTCGTGAGAGCGCCTGGAGAATTTTCGCCGCGAAATGATATGGCAAATCCAGATGTGTTGTTAACTCCTTGATAGAAGTTTTTTCTCCCTCCGGTTTGAGAGCGAGAAACAGAACTGCTTGCAGTGCATACTCGCACTGCCTACTGAAAATAATACTCATTGTATTTCCAATCCTTGATATTTGTTTAATGCTTTCATATAATTTGCCCGCTCAAAAGCCGACGGGTCGGCGACCGATTTCTGGCTCATGCTTCCTTTCATTTGCTGAACGGAATCATATTCATGTTCCATCATCCATGCCTCCATACCCAGCAACACCTGAGTGACATACTGAGGTCCATGTTTCAATAACGCGGAACACATCATCGTTACGTCTGCACCTGACATCAACATTTTAATAACATCTTCTGAGGTATGAATGCCGCTTGTTGCCGCGAGACTTGCGTTTATTCTGCCGTGTAAGATGGCAATCCATCGCATCGGTACTCGCATCGCGAATGAAGTGCTTAACGTAACACCTGGCTTCACATCCAATGTTCCCAGGTCAATATCAGGCTGATAGAAACGATTGAACAACACAAGTCCATCCGCGCCGGCGCTATCAAACCGGTAAGCCATGTTTGCAAACGAACTAAAGAACGGACTCAGTTTCATTGCCACAGGAATTTTCACTGCGCGCTTCACGGCACTCAGAACTTCGATATACCGTTCTTCCACGTCCGCTCCGGTCAGCAACGGGTCGGTAGGAATGTAATAAACATTTAGTTCAATTGCATCCGCGCCTGCCTGTTCCAACTTGGATGCATAGTTTATCCAGCCACCGACCGTAATACCGTTCAGACTCGCAATCACCGGAATTTCAAGTGATTGCTTCGCTTTTCGAAGCAATTCCACATACTCGTCCGGTCCGAGATTATACTCACCGAAATTCGGAAAATACGTCAACGATTCCGCAAAACTTTCGGTACCAAAGGAAAGGTAGTGATCGAGTTCTGCCGCTTCATGTGCGATTTGTTCTTCAAAGAGTGAGTACATAACGACTGCACCCGCGCCTGCATCCTCCAACCGCTTCATGCTATCAACCGAATGTGAAAGCGGGCCTGATGATGGAATGAGAGGATTTTTCAGTGGTATTCCAAGATATGTTGTTTTCAAGTCCATAGTTGTTGTTCCTGTTTCTGTAGTAAGAATTATTTTGTTAAAACTTCATGTAATGTTTTGAGTAAACTTTCCGCGGTATAGGGCTTTGCAAGGAACGCCAAAACTTCTGTTTCGGGTTTGGTGGAAATCTGTGACCCGGTTGTCAATCCGCTTGATGCTACAATCTTTACCATGGGATTGAGTTCCTTCAGTGCGAGAATCGTCGCGTTTCCATCCATCACCGGCATCATCATATCGGTTATAACGATGTCTATTTCCGATTGTTTTTCCTTGTACATTGCAACACCTTTCGAGCCGTCATTTGCAGTAAGCACTTTGTAACCGTACATTTCAAGCGTGTACTTTGTGATGTCCCGGACTGATGCTTCATCATCAATAACTAACACTAATTCTCCCTTCCCGTTCGGATATTCAACTGTAACCTTTTCAGTCCGTACAATTTCAGCCGATCCGGTTGCAGGAAGAAATACTTTAAACGTTGTACCGCTTCCGGCGTGCGTGTACACATCAATAAATCCTTCATGCCCTTTTACGATAGCATGAACCGTTGAGAGACCAAGTCCGGTTCCGCTCGCTTGTGGTTTTGTTGTGAAGAACGGGTCAAATATTTTCGGCAATATTTCCTGCGGTATCCCTGTTCCTGTATCTGTAACACTTACCACAACATACGAACCGACGTTCGCTCCATATTGCATTTTGGCAAAATGTTCATCTACAATAATATTTTCCGCCATCAGCTCGAGTGAGCCACCGTCCGGCATGGCATCACGTGCATTCACGCATAAGTTCAACAACACCTGATGAAGTTGCGTCGGATCGCCTGACACCGACCATAAATCTTTTTGAATTGAACAATGCACTTCAATTCCTCTCGGGAACGTTTCGCGGGCAATTTGTTCCATCTCTCTGAGAAGATGTCGCAATTGGATATTCCCGCGTTCGCCTTCAGAACCCCGCGCAAAGGATAGAATTTGTTTGATGATATGCTTTCCTCGTTCTGCACTTTGCTTGATGGTTTGCAGAATTTTTGCCGCATGCTCAGTCGTTGCATAGCGTTTCAACACATCAATGGAAAGAAGGATTGGCGCAAGCACATTGTTTAAATCGTGAGCCACTCCCCCTGCAAGTGTTCCAAGACTCTCAAGACGTTGTGAACGTAGAAACTGCTCTTCCAGCCGTTTCTTATCGGTGATATCAAGTTGAATTGCCATGAATCCATCAATGTTCCCGTACTCATCTAAGACCGGACTCATAGACGACTCGACAATAATATTCTTATCTGATTTCGATTTATTGTGGATCTCGCGTTTGACAAATTGTTTGTTCAGCAAGGTTTTCCAAATACTTACATATTCTTCCTTGTTGATAGAGCCGCTTTTCAAAATTCGGGGCGTAACTTTTCCGACAACTTCTTCCTGCGTGTAACCATAAAGTTTTGTAAACTCGGGATTGATAAACGTAATGATCCCTTCTCTGTCTGTAATAAACACGACTTCCCCTAACGATTCAACTGCTTTCCGGAGTTTCCCGACTTCTTCTTCAACCCGTACTTTCTCTGTAATATCTGAAAGCGAGCCAACGATTGCGATTGTTTTCCCGTTTAACACAACGGGGGATTCATTCACTTCTACCCAGATTTTTCTCCCTTTCTTTCCGATAAGTTCCAGACGGAACGGGGGTTGTCGTTCGCCTGTATCTATTGCCCGTTGCGTGTAATCGAATCCGATATTATTTATCGGATTCTCGGTCGAAAATTCCGTCCACCGTATGAGCGCTTCGTCCGGTTCACAATCGAAGTACGAATGTGTTTGCGGACTGACATAGGTGAGAATATGATCATTCGTATGAGAATAGAAAAGATTAGTGCTATGCTCAACTATCTCACGTAGTTTGATTTCACTTTGACGCAACGCTTCTTCGGCTTTTTTACGCTCGGTAATATCGTTGATAAGAGCCATCGTTCCGATGATTGTATTGCTTCCATCGCGCAACGAAGCAGTGGAAATGCTGACATGAACGAGCGAATTATCTTTGCGTCTTCTGTAGGTATCATGAACAATGAACACTCCGCCATTTCGGACCCGTTCAAC
>JACPVN010000253.1 GCA_016191715.1 Ignavibacteriota bacterium
GGGAACGCCTGTAACCTTTACTGCAACACCGACCAATGGAGGCACATCGCCGTCGTACCGGTGGAAGAAGAATGGTAGTAACGTCGGTACGAACAGTGCAATGTATTCAGACAATGCTCTTGCCAATAACGATGTCGTATCGTGTGTGATGACTTCTGATGCAACGTGTGCATCACCAACGACGGCAACCAGTAACAGCATCACGATGACGGTCAATCCGACCATAACGCCGTCGGTGAGCATCAGCGCCGATCCAAGTGGAGCGATCTTACCGGGAACGCCTGTAACCTTTACTGCAACACCGACCAATGGAGGCACATCGCCGTCGTACCAGTGGAAGAAGAATGGGAGTAACGTCGGTACGAACAGTGCAATGTATTCAGACAATACTCTTGCCAATGGTGATGTAATCTCGTGCGTGATGACTTCGAACGCGCCCTGTGCTTCGCCCGGCACTGCGACCAGCAATACGATCACAGCAATGTTGAAATACACGTTGACTGTTCAGGCAACAAACGGTAGCGTTACCAAAGACCCCGACCAATCTTCTTATAATTCCGGAACACAAGTGCAACTCACGGCAACTCCAGCAACGGGTTACCACTTTGTCAATTGGAGCGGCGATTTAGCGGGATCAGAAAATCCCGATACACTCATAATGGACGGAAATAAAACAGTAACAGCAAACTTTGCAATAAATACCTACACGCTCACTGCGAGCGCTGTTGGCAATGGTACAATTACTCCTTCTGGAAATGTTGCGGTGCAGTATGGCTCATCGCAGTCGTTCACCACTTCCTCTGATGAAGGGTATCACCTTGACAGTATCGTTGTAGATGGCGTGCGAACGGACTCGCTCGTGAGTTATACGTTCTATAATGTAACAGGCGTTCATTCTATTACTGCATATTTCTCTATCAATTACTATGCGCTGACAACTCAAGTAACTGGGGGAGGAGCAATAACACGCACTCCTCCCGGAGACACATACGCCCGCGGAACAGAAGTAACACTTGTTTCAACGTCGAATGCTCATTTCAATTTTTCAGGGTGGAGCGGTGATACAACGGGGGTAGTGATAAGAAATGACACGCTTATTGTTACAATGGATGTGGCGAAAACCATTCGAGCAAACTTTGCAATTGTAACCTATACCATCACGGTAACACAAGGAACGAATGGAACGATTTCTCCCGGAACTACAACGGTAGATTACGGTTCAAATCAAACGTTTACGATTACTCCCGATTCAAATTATGAAATTGATAGAGTACCCGTAGATGGAAATGATGTCGGAAAAGTTACTATATATACGTTTTCCAACGTTACGGCAAACCGCACGCTCACTGCGCAATTTAGACCTGGCACGCCGCTATCTTCTATTACTGTTCTCGTACCCAATGGAAACGAAATATGGAGAGTGGGGCAAACTTATACGATGAGTTGGTCGAAAGTGAAAGTTGCTTCTGTGAAAGTCGAATATACCATTGATAGTGGAAGGACGTGGAACGTTATAACTTCCTCTACCGCTGCAACAGACACATCCTGGACAATTCCCGATTTACCATCAGGGGTTACTCTAAGAAGTGCGCGTGTGCGAATCTCAAGCGTGACTAACAGCGCAGTGAATGATGAGAGTGACGCACAGTTTATCATCCAAAATCTTATCCAGCCATCAACCTCTGGCACAACACGAAGTTTGAGAGATGTAGCTTTTAGCGGACAAACCGGATATGTTGTTGGTGATAGTGGTACTATCCTGAAAACGACCAATGGCGGACAAACATGGAGTACGCCGAAGAATACTAATCTTCCTGCGAATGTAAACTGGAAAGCTATATATCTTTTTGACGCCTCAATTTGTCTTGTATTAGGTTCACAAGGCAATAATGCTGTTCTATATTCTACATTTAACGGTGCAAGGAGTTGGAGCCATGAAAACACTATTAACCAAATCAAAGCTAATGATATCGCCCGAGCTGGTGGTATAGGTTATATTATTGTTGGAGATAGTGGAAAAATCTCAGCACTCGCGACACCTACTTCAGCACCGCCAAATGTGCACTTATTCGGTATTACTTCTGCAGGCGATAGTGTTTTTCGATGTGGTCGGTATTGGTGTGCGAATCCCGTTTTATATGTTGTGGGTGCAAATGGTACTATCTTGAGGTTAAAATGGACCAGTCAACTGCTTTTGAGCCAATTATCAAGTGGGGTTACTACAAACCTCAAAAGTGTCAGTTTTATTAACATCAATACGGGATGGGTAGTCGGAGACAGTGGAACAATTCTGAAAACGACAAATGGCGGAACAAACTGGACACAACAGGCAAGTCCTACAACGGTGAATTTAAATGGAATAAGTATGTCTTCGGCAACATCGGGCTGGGTCGTTGGCGACAACGGAACAATACTCAAGTACACACCTCCGACATCGAAAGCAAAATGGAGAGCAGGGGTGCAATCTGATGAAAGTGTATGGACGCAAGTTGAAAGCGGAACTACTAATGATTTAACGGTTGCCTCAGTTACGGATAACGGCTCGTTTGTAACAGTAGGTGATTCGGGAACTGCGCTCACAAGTCAGGCAAAAACTCTTATACTAAGTTCTCCGACCGGGGGAGGAAATTATATCGCAGGTCAATCACTCCCAATCACGTGGTCGAGTGATGGAGTTGAATTTGTTAAAATAGAATACTCCGCCGATTCCGGGCAAACGTGGCTCTCCGTTACAGAAGTCGTTTCTGCCTCTGCGGGAAGTTACAACTGGACAACGCCGGGCACAACGGCGCCGTACGTTGTTGTTGCAATTACCGATGTCGAAGACTCGACGGTGAACGATGCAAGCGATTCTACTTTCGCACTCGTTTCCGATGTTGCAATGTTCCGCACGTTCAAAGCGGATACGTTGCTCTCGAAAAAAGGAGTAACTCTGAAATTTGATAAGTTAAAAAATCTCACTTCAGGTAAAGGAAACATCCGTACTGCGGCAGAGCATGTATTCCGGCGCTTGAGATCAATGAAGGGCGCTACCTTCCTCGGTAAAGCACAAACGGATAAAACGTTGAAGAAGAAACTCGGATGGATTGCGCTTAGTACGGCTAATCAACTCGGCAAGATGTTCACCGCACCTCATACAGGCACATCGTATCCGATAGATTCGGTCCGGTCGCCTGCGCCAAGGAAATCGAAGAAACTTTTCGGCGCATTAAAGCCGACAAGAAAAGCGTACAACAATCCTGCGTGGGAACAGGGAATCATCTTCAGATTGAACCTGATTGCAAGCAGTATGGGTATCACTCCTCCCGGTTTCGGCGATTTGGTATTGGATACGACCTCAGTACTGAACGGCAAGCAATTGCAGGGAATGACACTCTCAGATGTCGGGGGCTGGATGGATAGCGTCATGACGTGGTGGGATACACTCGACTACGACAACAGTGAGGATTATGCTGAACTTGCACAATTCACTTCACTGTTGCGAAATATCAACGAAGCGTTTTACGATTCGATAACATTCAGCAACTCGTACATTGATTCAACCGCTGTGATAAAAGGTGATTCAAACCTCTCGGCGAAGATTCTGAAACCAATGAATCCGTTTGCGATGTACTTACGGGGAGTGATAACTGCATCGCAGTCAAGCGGATTATTGAAATATGTACTTGGAAGTGAATCAAGGTCAGTTGCAATCCAACCGACATTCGATGAAGAGACAGAGATTCCGTATGAGTATGAACTCTATCAAAACTATCCTAATCCGTTCAACCCTTCGACAGTTATTCGTTACTCGTTACCGGTTAATGGTTTGGTTACGCTCAAAGTGTATAACATGCTCGGTCAGGAAGTCGCAACGATTCTGAACAATGAAGAAATGGAAAGTGGTGAGTATGAACTACCATTTAACGCGACCAATTTTGCCAGCGGCGTGTATTTCTATCGCATCAATGTTGAAAGCGTTGATGAGGATGGGATGAAACAAGCATTCACTGATGTGAAGAGGATGTTGATGATGAAGTGATGAGTAGCTTGCCCTGTTTTGCGGGATGAAAATAACGAGTAGTACAGAAAGCCCACCTTGTTATAAGATGGGCTTTTTTATTTTCCCAAATTTTTATTCAGAAACGGAATGAATCCTGAAAATTCGGATACGAACAATCCGATGATAATGATTGCCGCGCCAATCAATCCGACCGTGCCGAGAACTTCGTCTCTAACATAATACGCAAATGTTGCGGCAATAACCGGTTCGAGAGTAAAGATAACGGCGGCGCGTGTTGGCGTTGTATCTCCTTGAAAACGGTTTTGAATCCATGTTGTGAGAATTGTTGCAAAGATGGTCAGGTACAGCAGAGAAGATATCAAATCAGAGTTGTAGGAGAAGCGAATATCTTCAAAAAGTAAAGCAGAGGTAATTCCAAGTATTGCACAAACGAACAATTGCATGAAGGTAAGAATATCTCTGTCATCGCGTTGCGAAACAACATCTAAATAGACAATATAAAATCCGAATGATACCGCGCAGAGAAGAGTAAGCGCATCACCTATGTTAAAAGCGGAACCTTCAGGAGATGTTAGAAGAAATAATCCTACTGCGGAAAGAATAACGCCCATGATGTTTCCCAGCATCGGCAGACGTTTTTCAACGAAGAACTGAACGATAGGAGTGAAGACGACTAACATTCCCGTAAAGAACGCCGACTTGGAAGCGGTCGTATATTGCAAGCCAACTGTTTGAACCGCAAATCCAAAGTAAAGAAAAAGTCCGAGGATGATTCCGCTTTTGAGAACTGAAGTTGTCATCGAGCGAATTTTCTTGTAGAAGATGAGAAATAAAATCGCCGAAGAGAGAAGAAATCTCAGCGTGATGAAGAAAAGGGGAGAGGCATCATCAAGCGAACCTTTGACTACAACAAACGTACTTCCCCAAACGAATGTGGTCAGGAAGAGGAGAAATTCTGCTTTTGGTTGTTTGCTCAATTAGTTTGTGGTTGAATGTTGACGGTTGGTGGTTACGGGTTTGGGGTTACAAGTTCGAGAATTGTCAACAACCTAAAAAAACTACAAACCACAAACCCGAAACCTCTAACCATTTTACGCTGCATTCGTTTTATCTTTCCAAACCTCACCGGTTTCATATTGCGTGAAGAGTTTTCCCCAATGTGTTTCTGTTTTCCAATGTTCAAAAACTTTCCGGTCTTTCAGGGGCCAACGATAGTAATCGTGGTATGCTTCGGAACCCATGATGAAGACATTGACGAGCGGAGTATGGAAGAATAGTTTTTGCATTCCTTTCAGCGGACCGAACCACATGAGGTCTCCAATCATGCTTGCGCCGTTATCACCGACGTGAAATCCCCAAGATTCGTTGGAGATATCTGCGCCGACAATTTCAATATCACGCACATCGCCAACACCGAGTTTATCCTGATGCGCGATATTGATGTATTCAATACTGAGGGGGTCAAAGCCCATCATCTTTGCGGCGACAGCATCAATCGCAACCTGGTCTGCGCTGGCAAGCATATAATCTTTTATGACCGGAAACATTGTTCTGGGACCGGGACCGTTGCCTGCTGTTGTTCCATCCATCACTGCAAATATTCCTGCGTGAATTTCTTTCTGAATGGCAAGTAAATCAACCAGCGTTTTGTGAATCCATGAGTGAGTGTAATGCCGTTTCGTATTTAATAAACCACCAAATGCGTTCTTCATCGCTCCCGTTGTTGTTGTGTAGATGTGGCACTTCACCGTAGGCAAATGAATTATGTTCTTTCCTTCAAAATAATCCGGGATGGTAATTCCTTCAGGATAAATTTTATTCAACACGTGCATTCGCGCTTTCGGGTTGTACGTTTTCCACGTAATGTCTTCTTCTTTGAAATTGTACAGCACCGGAATATCATATCGCTTGAAAATCGGAACGTAATTGTTCAGGTCTTCGCCTTTGAACGCATTTGTAACAACAGTTTTATTCTGTACGCAGGTGATATCGTTGTACCCGGCATTGCGGAGTGCGAGAACTGTTCCTTCCATCTGCCACGGAGTTGTGTTTGCGGCGGGGAAAGGGAAGTGCCATGAAATATTGTCCTTCAGAATTGTCGTTGTACTTTTTGCGAGCGTCTGCTCGAATCCGGCAAGGTGCATGAGTTGTTCAACATCTTGAAGAATTGTTTTCGGTGTAACTTTCAGAACAGCGACGTTTGATTTCATGGTCTATAATAAATGATAAATGCGGAAAATGTTATCCATAAAATAATATTGATGAGAAGCGGTTTATCCGACACGGCAAGTTTGGTCGGGTTGCCGCCTTCATGTTCTTTATGAACAAGATAAAGATACCGAAAAATTCCGTACAGTACGAACGGAACAGTGTAGATAAGATTCTTCGTTCCGAATTTCTTGATTGTTTCTTCGGAAATTGTGTACAGCGCATACGACATAACGGTTGACGCAGTGACAATACCAATCATCTGGTCGAGGAAGTACGGGCTGTAAAATTGTAACACGGAGCGATGTGTGTTTGCCTGTTCATCAAGCAACGTCAGTTCGTGCCGTCGTTTGTTAAATCCTAAAAATAAAGAGAGAAGCATCGTGCAAATGATTAACCACTCGGAAGTCGGGACATTGATGAGGACCGCGCCTGCAACAACTCGAAGAACAAATCCCGATGCGATTGTCATGACATCAAGGATGACAATATTTTTTAAGCCGAACGAGTAAACAAGATTGATGATAATATAGGCGCAACCAACCAAACCAAATTCTTTTGAGAGAGTA
>JACPVN010000086.1 GCA_016191715.1 Ignavibacteriota bacterium
CGAAGATAAAACATCCAAAGCCCAAGACATAACTTTTAACTGAAAGCATGTCTCTTTTTCACTCTTGAGAAACAACGCGGCTTTTGACTCAAGAGTTGAAAAAAGGATTATGTTCTCGGATCATATTTCCGTTATGTGAGTTGATTCCGGTAGAATTTTCTGGAATGATTCTTGAGTTACGGTGGGGTGGTTTAGTAGAAAGTTGATCACGACAACGAATACATTTATTTCTGTGCAATTCAACATCGGATGGGTGTGCACTGAATCATCGGATACACGAATTCTGTCTTTTCTGATCGAGGATTTAGTCTGTTCACTACTACGGTGGTTTTGCTCTGAGACGAAGTTACATACATTCATTTCTACGCTTGTATTGAGGAAAAGAGTCTGAAATTGTTTGACGGACCCCGGGTGATATTTTTTTTTGTAGCAGAATAGCAACGCGTGATAATCAAGTTCTCCTTTCAAGGAAGGATTGGACGTTGCACCATTGATTATTTCGGTCGTGGAAATTTCATTATACTAAACCACTAAATCAATCGAACAACGACAGAGTGTTAACAAATCAAACTCGAAATAACAGAAAAATAAACTTATGAATCCCGGACAAATCATTATTATCCTTGCGTTCTTATCATCACTCGGCGCGGCATTTTTTTATTTTGCACAAGGCAAAAAAAATGAACGTCCGCAATCATCAAGTATAGCCGGGCGACTATTTCTTGTCTCCGTTGGCGGAGGAGTTATCGCTTCGCTGTTGATGTTGTACCTTCTAATCACGAATCAGTTTCAGTACGAGTATGTTTCAAAGTACAGTTCGCTCGACCAACCATTCATCTATCTTTTCTCAGCATTGTGGGCAGGGCAGGAAGGAACATTTCTGTTCTGGGCGATGCTTGTCGGCATCATGGGCATTGTCTTCATGAAATCAAAAAATCATGTGGATACAATTGCGCTCGGAGTTGTGAATTTCTTTGCCGCGTTTTTGTATTTACTGATGATTGTAAAAAGTCCGTTTGAAACTGTTGCACTTGTTCCACCGGACGGACAGGGAATGAATCCGTTGTTAATGAATCCGTGGATGGCGATTCATCCGCCGATTCTATTCATCGGATACGCGGCGACAATATTTCCGTTTGCGCTTGTCCTTTCAGCACTCGCACGTCGCTCGTATGATTCGTGGAACGAACGCGGCTTTGCTTGGACGCTGTTTGCAACGGTGATGCTCGGCGCGGGAATTATTATCGGTGGGTTTTGGGCGTACGAAGTATTGGGTTGGGGCGGATATTGGGGATGGGACCCTGTCGAAAATTCTTCGCTCGTTCCATGGATAACATTACTTGCGCTCATTCACGGACTGTTGCTGTTTAAAGCTAAAGGTGCAATGCAACGGACGAACATGTTTCTTGCAATTATCACGTTCCTGCTTGTTCTGTATGCAACATTCCTGACACGAAGCGGAGTTCTTGCAGATTTCTCCGTTCACTCGTTCGTGGATTTGGGAATCAACAACTATCTCGTTGGCATCATGGTTCTCGGCTGTTCGTCTGGATTTGGATTGCTGGCAACCCGTTTCCGAGATATCAAATCTCCGAAACTCAATTTTTCAAATTTAAACCGTGAAGTTGCGTTATTGTTCAGTTTGTATGTATTACTTGCCGCGGCGGCGTTCACGTTTGCCGGAATGTCATCACCGATTTTCACCGGATTGGCCGGCAAAGCATCCCAGGTAGATATTTCATTCTACAACAAGGTGAACTTACCTGTCGCAATTGCAATGGCGTTACTTCTCGGCATCACTCCGTTTCTCGGATGGTCGGAAGAAACAAAGTCGTCATTACTGAAACGCTACTCAATGCCGCTCATTCTTACTGCCTTATCTTGTGTGATTGCTTATGTTGCCGGAGTTACTTCAACGGTACTCCTTGTCTTCGTTGGTGTTTCTGCCTTTGCGCTCATTAGTAATTCTATCATTGCGTTCCGTCAATATCGTTCCGGATGGCTAACGCTTGGCGGACCGATTACTCATATCGGCACTGCATTGATGTTGATTGGAATAATCGGCTCGGGAAATTTTGATGAGACAAAACAAATCATGCTGAAACAAGGCGAGCCGAAAGAAGTGTTCGGCTACTCAGTTCTCTTCAAAGATTTTATTGAAGACCCAAGCAAGAATGAAAAGCCGATTGTCAGTCTCGAAGTGAAAGACGGGAACAATACATTCAAAGCGTTTCCGAAATTATATTTCAGCAACTACAGTCAATCCATCATGCGCGAACCGGATATCAAAGTATTTCCGTTGAAAGATTTGTACCTGTCGCCGTTAGAAATGAAAGCGCCGCAACAACATGACGAACATCCCACTCTGGAGATTGGAAAAGGTGAGAAGAAAGAATTCGGAGGATACGAAATTGAGTTCGTCGGATTTCAAACCGGCGAACATGGACAACCCGGCTCGATGCAAGTCGGTGCATTATTGAAAGTGACATCACAAGGAAAAGAGACGGAAGTAATTCCGGCAATCGTCGTTGATGCACAAGGTCAGCAAACTCAGGTTCCGGTCGAGATGCCGCCGCTTCACAATCCAACAAAGGGAATCCAGAATCCTGTAATTACTCTGGCAGGGATGAGCGTCGAGCAGAAGAAAATCATGCTTGCATTTCATGGACTCGAAGGAGATGACCACTCCGCGGCTCCGGTGTATGAATTACTGCTTGAAGTCAGCATCAAACCGTTGATGATGGTTGTGTGGACGGGTGTCGTGTTGATAATCGCCGGAACGATTATCGCTTTCAAGAGAAGACTATCACACAAAGAGAGTAGTTGATTGGGATTGGCTAACAACTTTTCCAAATGCCGGGAAACCGATGAATCGGTTTCCAATTCGTTGTTGATTTACATCCCACAGTTTAAACTGTGGGCTATCTATGATAAAATACAGAAATCGTTTTAACGATTTTCATCGTGTTCGACATGAGACAATTCCTCGATAAATTATTCCCGACGCTTCACTTAAAGATTGCAGTGTCAATTATACTCGTGCTTTGTATTGCAGGCGGAGGGTTTGTTTACTATGCAATGCAAACCGGTCGTTCATTGTTGGCGCGACAAGCGGATGCAAAAGCGCACAGCATAGCAGAGTTTGGAAAGGTAATTCTAGAACAGGAAATGTTGTCGGGGAACGGCGAAATCGTGCGGGAAGTGCTTTCAAAAATTTCACAATCATCTCAGGCAAAGGAGATTATCATTGTTCGGACAAATGGAACTGTTGCGTTAAGTCACGATGCTCAGGATACAACGCTTCGACTTCCCATTGAAGATTTTCTCGAAAAACCGGAATTGCCGGGAGAAAAATTCCTTGATATAACAGAAGGAGGAATCGAATACGAGTACATTCTTACTCCGATCTACCGGAAAGATGCCTGTATGAAATGTCACTCTCACTCGGCGCCGTTGATGGGATATGTTGCCGCGAAAATAAATGTTGAAGATATTCAAGCGCTTGGGTTACAGCATCGAACAATGAATATCCTCATGAGCGTGGTGATGTTTGCCGGACTCGGAGGCGTGGTCTATGTTGCGTTGTTGTTTCTTGTCGTACGACCTGTAACGAAGATGAAATCGCAGATTCAGGACATTTACAAACAAATAGAAAGCGTGGAAAGCGGAAACCGTGTGAAGTTTTCGTTGCTTCCTGTTCCGGCTTCACGTGATGAAATTACCGATTTGATTCTCACCTTCAATAAACTTGTGGAGAAACTGAATACAGCGCATGAAAAATTGTATGAACTTCACGAGAAGCAACTTGAGCAGGCAGACCGGCTTGCGACAGTCGGAGAGATGGCGGCAAGCATGGCGCATGAAATCAAAAATCCTATCGCCGGTGTGTTAGGCGCAGTTCAGATTTTTGACAGCGAGTTGCCTGCTGATGATGCACGGAAAGAAATATTTTCCGAAATGAAAGTGCAACTTGAACGCGTGAATCACGCTGTCAGTGATTTGTTGAGTTACGCCCGTCCGACTCCTCCCATCTTTGAAAAAATTCATGTTAATGAAATACTCCAACGAACTCACTCAATGCTCTCAAAGCAAATCAGAGAACATAGGATTGCAGTTACGTTGAATCTTTCGGAGGAAGCAAACCATATCTCGGCTGATAAGAAACAGATACAGCAAGTTTTGTGGAATGTCATGCTGAATGCTGTTCAATCAATCGAAAGTTCGGGAAGCGTAACAATTTCTTCAGCCCGCGAACATGATACAATTGTATGTACGATTTCTGATACGGGAAAAGGAATAGCAAAAGAATGTTTGAATCAGGTATTCAAGCCGTTCTTTACGACGAAGCACAAAGGTACGGGCTTGGGAATGACGATTACAAAACGCATCGTCGAACAACACGGCGGAACGATTGAACTGCTGAGCGAAGTCGGCAAAGGAACAACAGTAAGGATTGTATTACCACAAGGAAGAAGTGTGTAGCGATGCGCGGCGAAACGATTTTAATTGTTGATGACGAAAAGTTGATTCGCTGGTCGTTGAAGACGGAACTGGCGAAGGAAGGATTCAGCGTGTTAGAGGCACAGGATGTTGCTGAAGGATTGGACTTGTTCAAACAGCACGACCCAGACCTAATCATTCTCGACCAAAAACTTCCAGATGGAACAGGCATTGATTTACTTCAACAAATCAAAAAAGGCGAGCAGATTCTCCCCGTCATCATGCTGACGGCGTACGATAAATCGGATGTTGCCGTGCAGGCGATGAAGTTAGGTGCGTTTGATTATGTCACGAAGCCGGTGAATATGGAAGAACTGAAGATGGTAATAGAGAAAGCGCTCGAATCTACGCGACTGAAACGGCAGGTTGCGCACTATCTGAGAGAGCAGGAACGAATCAACGGCTTTTGCGGGATGGCAGGTTCGTCGCCTGCGATGAAGAAAATCTTCTCACAGATTGCACGCATAGCACAAAGCAGTGGAACGACGGTTCTCATCACTGGCGAGAGCGGAACGGGAAAAGAATTGGCGGCGAAAGCAATTCACTTCCTGAGTGACAGAAAAGAGAAGCCGCTCATGTCGGTAAACTTCTCCGCTCTGACTGAATCTATCATCGAGAGCGAGTTGTTCGGCTATGAAAAAGGTGCGTTCACAGATGCAAAAGCACAGAAGAAAGGGTTGTTCGAGCTTGCTGACGGAGGAACAATATTTCTAGATGAAATAGGGGATCTCGTTCCGAAGATTCAGGTAAAACTGCTCCGTGTCATCGAGCAGAAAACTTTTCAACGAGTCGGCGGAACGACGGATATAACTGTTGATGTCCGCATCATCGCCGCGACAAATCAACCGCTTGAAGAATTGATCGAGAAAAATCTCTTCCGTCCGGATTTGTACTACCGGCTGAACGTCGCAGCGATTCAGATGCCGCCTGTTCGTGAGCGGGAAGAAGATGTCATTTTGTTGTCGGAGTGTTTCATAGAAGAGTTCAACCTGAAGTTTCATAAAGAATTCAGAGGACTATCAGAAGAGACGAAAGAGTTGTTTCTTCATCACCCATGGCGAGGCAATGTTCGGGAAATCAAAAACGTACTTGAGCGGGCAATCCTTCTCGGCGACGGTGAACTGATTACGAACGACCACATCGAATTTATGAGGCCTCAAAAAGCGCTTGGGTCTAACGCGGCAATCCTCGGAGTCGGTGACGATGGTCCGTCGCTGTTCGAATTGGAAAGGCAAGCGCTCGTTCATGCTTTGGAAAAAACTCATCACAATCAAACACATGCTGCCCGCTTGTTAAAAATCAGCCGGGACACGCTTCGTTACCGGATGAAGAAGTTCGGACTTTCCTCCCACGAGTGAGTGAAATCTCTCAGTTGGGCGAAATGACACATCAACTGTAGGAAGATGAAATTTTCATTTCAACATTCCTTTCATTTTCAAACAAAAACCCTTTTTCCGATTTATTCCTGATGGCACGTAACTTGTGCTGCAATGAGGTGAATGAACACCACCCAGACACAATCGGTAATGAATACGACCTTTCAAAAACGACTGAGTATTCTTATTGTTGAAGATGAGCAACTCGTGCGTTGGTCGCTTTCACATGCGCTTTCAAAAGCAGGATTCAACATAACGACAGTCGGTGCCGGCGATGTTGCGATGGAGAAACTACAATCTGCGCATTACGATTTGGTGATTACCGATATTGATCTACCAAAAATGAGCGGCTATGATGTCGCCGCGCAGGTAAAAAATTATTGCTCGGAGATACCGGTCATTTTAACAAGTGCAATTGGTGAAGGTGACGCACGTTTGAGGATAAAAAAGGATTGTGTGGATTCGTTCATTGAAAAACCGTTCGACCTTAACGAAGTAACAGAGATTGTAACACGGCTTTTATCGATTAAAAATGAAGAATAAAGCCAATATCAAAATCGAAAATAAATCAGTGGGTGAAATACCCCATAGATTCAAATCTGATAATTCTGCCAATAATAACTATGGTTTTTTAAGCAGAAAGGGGGGAAAATAGAAGGTTTAGTGTGGCATTGTATATGCCATAACTTACAATAACTTATGCAATCAGACATTCGTTTTCACGTTCAATATGTTCTTTTCATCCTGCTCTGCTTGATGTTTTTGGGCGATAGCCCTACCGCTGACATTGTTGTTCTCTTCCCTCCACCATCCGAAACTACTTCGTACGACCAAGCCAAATTGCTGTTGGTTTCTGCCTCGAAAGAGACAGGAAGCGAAATTAAAATGTCAACACTGTGGCAGAAAGAAGAACGGTTCTCTATCGGGACGAAGACGGAGAAAGAGAATTTTCCGAAAGAATTTTACAAAATGTTTGATTCAAAGATGACGCTTCACCTGTTGTCGTACACGTATAAATACTTTGAAGGATACTCGAAGCCGGAAACGTTGAAGTATGATCACGCGGATACGATGAATATCAAATCGTTATGGAAACGAAAAGAGTTCAGCGATTGGGTGAAAGTGCTTCAAACCAAGCAAGCGTTGGAAGTGATTTTGAATGTACGCGGATGGAGAGACGGCATTTACAGCGCTGTGTATGATGACCCGAATGCTGATAACCGAATGTTATTCAAACTTCATGTTCAACTTGTGCCGGGCGAGAACAGAATTTATTTGTCTTCAACCGACGAGAAGAAAAGCACGGCAGAATTTTTTACGACATATCTGAACGAATCGAAAGCGACAACAGATCGCCCGGTGTTGTTTCATAACTCGTTGCTTGAAGAGAGTTGTACAAGTTGCCACGAAGGACTTCCTGTTGCTGATAGCGGCGCAACGATGAATGCCGATTGCAATATATGTCATAAAGAAGTTGTCGGTGCGTCGTACTTACATTCTCCGGTGGAAATGAAAGAATGTGCATCATGTCATTCATGGTCAGCAGAAAAGAAAGCCGTTGTTCTGGAATCAGGTATTCCCGAAACATGTTTCGCTTGCCATGATGAACAGAAAAATTTAGTGGAAAATGCAACATCACAACATCCCGTCGCAAGTGAGTGTGGAACATGCCATTCGCCGCACGGAACAGAACAACGACATCAGGTAAAAGAAAAAGTGTATACCCTTTGTATAAGTTGCCATGAAGATAAAAAACAAAATCATCCTGTTGGTCGTCATCCGATGCAATTTATTAGAAACGAGATAACCGGAGAAGAATTTTCATGTGTGACATGTCATAACCCACACGGCTCGGAGAACCGGAAACTCTTGAAGTTCCCCGGCGAAACATTAGACGTTTGCGCTCAATGTCATTAAGAAATCAAACATATTGCCTCATGTTCTTGACACTTCTTTTCCTGTCCGGAAGTAATGCCCAGTTATTTACCGACCAAGGCGTCTTCAGCGGCTCAGGATTGACCGTGCTTCCGACTGCAACAGTTGTTCCAATGTCTGAATTTCGAGCACAATACACACGCTTCAATCATTTCAACAGTGCCGGATTCGGAGCGAATGTTCTTGGATTCAGTTGCGGCTTGTCCTCAAGTCTTGAAGGATATGCAAGGGTGAGCGATGAGCAAACAGGAAAAGTCGCATCACAACTCTCATTCGGATTTGGTGGTAAGTTCCGTTTTCCGATGATGATTCCGACGATTCGCCGCTTAGCAATTTGGGGAGAAGCAACAAGTTCGGAAATGGAACCTAATTCGACAATTTTTCCCTCGGATGCGGTGCGTGGCGGAGTGCTTGCAACATTCGATTCAAACGGAATTCACCCGACATTGTTACTTGGCGTATCAACAATGGAAGGAAAGACACTCCCGCTTATCGGCGCAGGAGTAACGTATGCGGTGAGTAACGAAACGCAAGTTGGGATAGAACTTCTCCACGGCTATCTGAAGAAAAATAGTTTTCAGGCAATACTCAGCGCATCAACACGGGTGTTCCCGAATGTCAGTATTCAAATCGCTCCGGGATTTATTTCAACATCAACAACTTCTTCATGGATAATTTCTGCCGGGATTTCCTGTTCAACGGCAGACATTGACTTCCATCCGGTTACCGAACAAGTTGTTATTGAAGAGTATCAGTTACCAGCAATTGAAGAATTAGAAAAACAATCATCACAGGAAAATCAACGTGACTAAGTATCAAACCTTACTGTTCTTATTATTCAGCGCTCTTGTTGTCGCGATGATTACAGGATGCGGTTCATCAAGCGACCTCACAAATCAGAAACGTTATGTCTGGCCCGAACCGCCGGATTCTCCCCGTGTAGAATATGTGCAGACTTTTCACGGGCAACAGGATTTTGGAGGTGGAGGAATCGGGAACTTTCTTAATTCAATTACCGGCGGAGAAGGGGATGCAAACTTCTCACGTCCATTTGATATTTGTATCGGTGAGAACGGAAAATATTATGTTACAGATGCCGCGTA
>JACPVN010000254.1 GCA_016191715.1 Ignavibacteriota bacterium
GCAAATACTTCAAATGGAGTATTGGTTCTTCGTTGGAATGAGAACGAAACTATTGTTAAAAATTATTCAGAGGCAGACGGTTTACCAAATGAAGAAATAAAAGGAATAACTCAGGATGAGCAAGGAAGAATGTGGTTTGCATATCGTTACTCGGGAGTAGCGGTTTTAGAAGACGGAACTGTAACACGAATTACAAAGCAAGAAGGATTGTTGACAAATGCTGTCTGGTCGGTAGTAACAGATAAGCAAGGAAATATATTGATATGTATGCAATCGGGAGTGCAAACAATTCTGACCAAAGATTTTCAGGCAAATCATCTCAAAACTATTCTTGATGGAAACAGAGTCTATGCTGCTGTAACAGATTCTCATGGATTATATGTTATGATGACACCATACGGCATTTCATGGTTTGATGCCGAACAAACGACGAATAATAATCCCCCTCCGTTAATTCATCTCAGTCGTCTTCAAGTCAATAATCTTGATATGGATTTTACGAAGAACCAGGAAATGCCGTATGACCGGAACAATGTACGGTTCGATTTTACCGGAATAAGTTTCCGAAGTGAAACGAGAATGAAGTATCAATATCAACTTTTACCGGAAGATAAGGATTGGCTCACGCCCACAACGGAACGTTCGGTTACCTATCGTTCTTTGAAACCGGGAACGTACACGTTTCAAGTGAAAGCGATTTCGGCGGATGGAGTGGAGAGCATTCAGTTAGCAACAATTTTATTTACCATTCTCCAACCGTTTTGGATGACATGGTGGTTTATAAGTTTGTCTTCGATTTTTCTTTTCGGAATAACTTATTCAATCTATCGTTACCGGATTCAACGAGCGATAGAAATAGAGCGACTGCGTACGCGTCTTGCGGCTGACCTTCATGATGAGATTGCAACCAATCTGAGCAGTATCGCGATGTACAGCACAATTGTTCAGGATGAAAGTTATGGTGAGCCGGAGAAGAAACAATTGTTGGAACGCGTCTCGGTTCTTTCAAATCAATCGGTTGATGCAATTCGTGAAATCATCTGGGCAATTGACCCGCGGACAGAAACGTTGCATGATTTACTGATTCGCGTTCAGGATTATTTGAACGCGGCTTGTCACGCAAAAATGATACAACCATACATTACCATTCCATCCAAAGAAAATTTACCGGCATTTAACTTACGTCCGGAACAACGAAAAAATCTTTGGCTGTTGTTGAAAGAAGCTGTGAACAATTCCGTCAAACACTCGGAGGGTACAAAGATTAGTTTCCTTTGTACCTATCAAAACAAAGAACTTGCAATTGAAATAGAAGACAACGGCAAGGGTTTTGACCAAACTCGGAAAACTTCTGGAAAAGGATTGGAAACGATGAAAATGAGGTGCAAAACCTTGAATTGTTCATTCAATATTATTTCGTTGGCAGATAAAGGAACAAAGATTTGCCTCAACGTGAAACTATAAAATAGCATATTCTGCCTATTGACTCCGCAACTTGATTTCACGATATTATAATAGAATGCTTTGAAAAACCTACACGTCGTCGCCCTGAACTTGTTTCAGGGTCTATTCCACACGGATAAAGATGCTGAAATAAATTCAGCATGACGCGTTCGGTGGTTTTGCAAAGCCTTCTAATAGTTAAAGTCGAGTCAATAAATATTGTTTTCAAGTTTTTTCATGTCAATAAAAGTAGCCATCGTTGAAGATAATCCTGATTACCGGATTGGAACAGTGTTGGTGGTAAAACATTCTTCGTTATGCTCATTGGTCGGCGCGTACGAACGCGCTGAAGATTTATTGTACGAGTTTGAAAATATCAAACCGGAGGTTGTTCTCATGGATATCGGACTTCCCGGATTGAATGGAGTAGAAGCAACGCGGCAACTGAAGAATAAATATCCTGAAATTCAAATAATTATTCTCTCTGTGTTTGAAGATGATGAAAACGTATTTCAGGCAATTTGTGCAGGCGCATGTGGTTATCTCAATAAACCTGTCATGCCTGAGCGA
>JACPVN010000255.1 GCA_016191715.1 Ignavibacteriota bacterium
ATAAAGTGAATCTCCGGAAGAAACTGTGATTGGATTCGTCCAACCAAGAAATGTTTTTTCCCACGCAGACGGTTCAGGCGGGAACACGCCAAACCAACTGAAGATTGATTGTCCGTCCATCAACCCGAAACGACCGATGCCGGTACGACCTGTTTTTGTATCAAACAGGTCAGGCAAGCCGAGATGACTTCCGATACTCGCAACCACCAAACCGTTGATTCCAAGTTGCAGTAAGTACGACCCGATAATAGTTGATACTTTTCTGCTTTCCGTTTCAGGAAGAATCATAGTGTTCTTAATGAAATACGAACTATCCGCCACGGGCACGCCTTTATAGGATGAACCGAAAATTGATCGGAGCGTTGTCAGGTTGAGATATATCGAAGGAATATCGAATGGCGACGGGTCTAACTCTTTGATATCCGAAGCGACATCACGACCGACTCCCGCATGAAAGATGATGAACGCATCATAGTAACCATACGGAATTCCCGGCCTCTCCGAATCAACAACACGCCAAGCATCATTCATGAACATTCCGAGTTTCGTGTTATCGTTACTGCTTCGCGACGGACTGTAATACGGCATTTGCCGTGGAACACGATAGACGCTGTCCAAGACATCGCCAACGACAATAAACTTTCCGTCTGATGCTTTGCGGAAATAATTTTGCGCGAACGTGAGATGATGCTCGAAGTATTGTTTGTTATGCGGCGCAGGATCAATGACACGCGGGAGTGTGTCGGACAAATCGAACCGACCGTTGCCATTCGTTCTGCCGTCGTTGTCCTCCTGAAACTCTACCATTGCGCAAAGAACACGAAGCGTTTCCGGGAATGCCTGAGCATTGTTCATCTGCCGGGCACGAATGTTTTGTTCTGAAAAACTTCTTAGCTGATGGTCAAACACTGCTCGTTGTTTCTCCTGAGAAAAACTCGTTAGAGAAATTCCGAGAAGCAACGTGAGAATATAGAGAAGTTGACGGTTCACAAATAGCAAGCGAATGTTTTTGAAAGGAAAATTAAGTAATGGAAAAAATTTCTACGGCAAACCTAAAAACGCCGTCATGCTGAGCGAAGTCGAAGCATCATGACTCAACGAGAGAGCATTCGACTTCGCTCATGCTGACGATTATACTACAGCCGGGAAACTAAACAACGAAAAACCTTATTCCGGTTCTCCGACTAACAACGTAAAGCGAAGAGTTTCTCCCAATGGATGGTTTTCTTCGACAGCAGAAAGATAGCTGAAATCAAATCCGAAAATGCTGTACCGGATTCCCGCTCCGAATGTCATAAACTTCCTGTTTCCGTTCTCGGGATGTTCATAGAAATATCCCCAACGAAGTGCAATGAGTCTCGGACTGCCGTACCAGTATTCAAAGCCGCCGCCGATGGTGAAATTCTTCCAGACATTATCCTGTTCCCACGTTGAGATGAGTGACTTTGGAAGGTCATCAACATGCGGGTCTATCACTGTCGAGTCTGTTATCGTTCCTAAAGAATCGTACATGTATGTTTTAATTTCAGGGTAACGACGAATCAGCAACCGACTAAAATCTGCCGCGACTGTGAGATTGTTGTATTGGCTTTTCAAGATTTGAAAACCGAGACTTACGCGAAGATTGGTAGGAAGAGGGTCCGCTTGTGCCGCATCAATGTAGGTGACTTTCGGTCCGATGTTGGAAATGTTCAAACCAAACCTGAAGCGGTCTTCAATATCACCGATGAACGGAAGGACAAGTGAAGTCGGCCTCCACATCGTTGCAATATCAAAACTGAATGTATTGGCAACTCCTTCACGCCCCTGTCCCTGTACATCGAACGGAGCGAGAGAACTTCGGATGTACCGTAAGTTCAATCCGACACCCAAATCTTCAAACACTTGAGTAGCATATCCGGCTGTCACTGCAAACTCGTAGGCTTTCCAAGTATCAAGCGGAGTCGGATCGTTTTCCGTCCTGACAAATTCTCCTAAGTTCAAATAGGTAATGCTACCTGCAACTGTTCCACCGATTTCGGGCATGTACATTTTCCCCGCGAGATATTCATAAAATAAATCGGATTGGTTGAATTGCGGTAACCAGTTAGAGTGAGTCAAACTTGCTTCGCGCCCGCGTTGAAACGCCAATCCTGCCGGATTCCAACTTATAGCAGTTGCATCATCAGCAAGCGCTCCGCCCGATTCACCCATCCCGTCGGCACGAGCATCGGGTGCAATGAGTAAAAACGGAACAGCCGAACCGCCGGCTTGCGCCCACACAGAATTCGGTGCAAGCAACGCCAGCACCATCAATCCAAGAAATCCATAAAGACCGAATCTTCGATTCATGGAGAACATCATATATCTTCCTTTGTAAATTTGCTTAAAACGAGATGAATTAAAACTATTTGAAGTTTCACCCGTGTAAATGTATTGTCTTTTGTTTTGATATACAACTTTCATTTTCACAGGTTTAACGTAACACACTTAACTTTCCGTATGCCTCGCCCGTCAACCGACGGTCGGAGGTTTTAACAATGACTTTGTACAAATAAATTCCATTGGCAATTTCGTCGCCATCACGGTCGCGCCCGTCCCAATTCATGTTGATGATTTGATTGGTAACGTTGTTTATTTCAAGTGATTGAATAAGACGACCGGCAACTGTATAAATTTTCACTTCTGCATCAACGCTCTCATACTGATTATGTTCGATGCTGAAAATGGTTGATGAAGAGAATGGATTCGGATAGTTGAATACACTTGTCAGTTTCAACCCGATACTATTCACAACATCGAACACAGTTTCAGAAGTTGATGCATTGTTGTATGTATCCCATGCTCGCAGACGAATCTTGTGCGTTCCGGGTGTCAGTTCTCCAAGCGAATACTCTACCGCTCCTTCCTGATAGGTGTTGAGATTGCTTTTGTAGTACGCGGTCAGGTCAGCGCTTTGTGGATTATCATCAAGCCATGATTCAATTCGATGTCCGACACCAGCCCCGGAGGTATTGATACCATGTTCATCTTCAAGGTCGGCAAGGAGTAACGGAGTTGCACTCACAACATCACCGCTCCGGAATGTTCTTCTATCAAGATAGAGGCGGATTGCAGGACCTTCCGTATCGTTGCCTGCTGTGGTATCAGTTCCTCCGATACGAACGTTGGTTGTAAAACCAGCGCCAT
>JACPVN010000293.1 GCA_016191715.1 Ignavibacteriota bacterium
CAAGCGCGCTGTCGGTTGTTGCATCGAGATACAGCAACTCTCCTGTCACCGCGCCCTTCGTTCCGGGCGACCATGCTTTCGGAAAAGAAATCAACGGGAAGTTTTGTGCGGCAATCACGTTTGCAGAATACTTCTTCAATGACCAGGGCTTTCCTGTTGGCGTCCACGATTCTATGTGGACATCATTCAAATCCATCGCGCTCAATCTCTGCTTTGCCCACTCGGCGGCACGCATATAACCGGGGGAATACGTGAGGCGCGGTCCATAGACATCGGTAAGATAACTCATGAATTCCATCACGAGCGAACGATTCATTCCTTCATCTTTGATTTGTGCGATGGCGGCTGAATCATATTTTTCCTGTGCAGAAAGTTGAACAAGAGTGAGAAACGATGCTACAATCAGGAATGAGAAAAAGGTAAAACGTTTCATAAGATTTTGTGTAATGTTATTGATAATTGTTTGCCCGCCAAAGGACGGGTAGAAGTAGCCGAAACAGTAATGATATTCTGCAAACGGGCTTGCAAATATAACTTTTTTGAGGATGAAATACCAAGATGCGTTACGGAATTCTGAATAGTGAATAGTGATTGGTAAGACAATTCACTAATCACGATTCACTACTCACAAATATCAAAATATTTCCCAAAAAACGCTTGCTTATTTGCTAATCTTTTCTAACATTAACACCACGTTAAGGGAAGAACAAACTCCCAAGTTATTATCATCAACAAAGCCCGAAGTATTTCAGGGAAACGGGCATCGTTCTTTGTCCAAAATCGGAACAAAAAGATGATGTTTCCGCCAATGCGGAAGATAAACTTGGTGCAGTCCTCAAGCCTACCAAAAGATTACAATCATCAAAAACATCTCATTTTGGGCAACATTAATAACAGTACGCTCCGTACTGTGCTCCATCCGCGATGTACTGTATTCAGTCTGCAAGGGACGGACATCAGCGAGCGACAGACGGAACTCAGTTTGATTAAGCCGGAACTCAGTGAAGAGCAGACCGATGAAGCAGAATGAGATACTGATGTCAGTCCATGATTGACTGATTTCAGAAAATGAAAGATTGAAGCAAGCGAACCATTCGCTGACATAAGCAAAGAGTTTGGTGTGAAGTCAGGTCTAACAACTTGACTCCCCCACGTCCGAGAAATGAAAATTCGAAATTTTATATTTCACTATGTAAAACTGTCGGGACAACCTACGGTTCGTAGAAAAGCCCCGACAGCACTTACAAGTGGAGTCCATCTACTACCAACGTTTTGGCAAACTTCAAATAACAAATACAATAGGAAAATTACAATGAGAAATATTTACTTCTTAATAATTATCATAATAACATTCATTGTTCAACTTAACGCGCAACAATGGACAGCAGTTACAACTCCTCATCCCTCCGTTGAGCAGATGGCTGTTGCTGACAACAAATTATTTATTGCAACTCCACTTGGTGTGTATTACACTACCGATGGAATAACGTGGGTTCATGCAGTTACAGGAATGACTCCCGTGTATGCCAACGTGTATTATAATCTCACAATTTATAATTTCAATGATGTTTTGTATTCAGGTGCAGCGGGTAAATTATATAAATCGGTTGACTTTGGTGCAAACTGGACTGCATTAACCGGAGCGGCTCCTACTGCTGGAACTATGAATTGTACCGTTTATGCAAAAGGCGATACCATCATAGCCGGTTGGAAAAGCAATGATAAAATAACAAAATCCATTGACGGAGGAACGACCTGGACAAATAGTACATTGTATGAAGGCGTTTCAAAAAATATTGTTGAACTGAACGGCAACTTTTATGTGAGAACGTACTTAGGGATTCACAAATCAACAGATGTGTGTGAGACATTTACTACGCTGAGCGGTACGCCATCCAATACAAAGGATGGCGCATTTACCGTTAGCAATGGTGTCCTTGTTTGTGGAACAGCCGATAGTAGTTTATATCTCTCTAACGACGAAGGCGTTACCTGGACAGAAACTGCAACGACGCAAGAACCTTATTGTTTAGAAGTAGTCAATGGTGTTCTCTATCAGGGAACGAGAGACAGAAAAGTTTTTGCGTCATCAGACAATGGAACAACATGGGCAAACCTTACAGGAACCGGCATCAACTCAGATGGTGTAAAAAGTTTTGCAACATTCAATGGCTATTTATATGCAAGCGCTTCCAATGTGTTGTATAAAACAGTTGATGTAAATTCAGTAAATGAAGAAATACTGCCGTCAGAGTTTATCTTACAACAGAATTATCCAAATCCATTTAACCCGGCGACAACAATACAGTATGCAATTTCTTCCGCTCAATTAGTGACGTTAAAAGTATATGATGTGCTTGGAGATGAAATTGCTACACTTGTCAAC
>JACPVN010000087.1 GCA_016191715.1 Ignavibacteriota bacterium
GCGGAGATGCGCATCATGAATATCGAAACAGTAGCCGAGCAAATGTATTTCCTTCTGATTCCAGGAGACACTCATCTCGATTCCGGTTATGACAGTTACCCCGGATTTATTTCCGCACAATTGTGCGCGTTCAACTCCTTCGACCGTGTCGTGGTCGGTTACACTGAGAATGTTGATTCCCGATTCTTGTGCTTTTACAACAAGTTGTTCCGGTGTCAGTGCGCCGTCTGAGTAATCTGTGTGTGTGTGTAAATCGGCAATAGGGTGCATACGTTCCTCCCTGCGCGCTTAACGTTGTTACTCGTTCCAACAATTACGGCAGCACTACAGGTATAGACTTTTGAATTTCTCGTAGTCATTGATGATTAATTTATTCCCTTGAAGTTCGACGTGACCTTTCTTAATGAATTGATGCAACATGCGTGAGATTGTTTCACGGGAAGTCCCGGCCATGTTGGCAAGGTCTTGTTGTAGCGGCAAATCGTCAATCTCGACCCGTCCTTTTCGAATCTTCCCGACATCATCTGCAATTTGAATGATAACATTTGCTACGCGTCCGTTTGCATCTTTCAACGACAAATTTTTAATCTGCGCATCTGCTTTTCTGAGACGCGAAGTGAGTTCTCTCAGTAACGAAATAGCCACGGCGGGATATTCATGGAGGAGTTTGAGGAAATCCTGTCGGTGAATCATGAACAAATCCGTTTTAGTTATAGCAACTGCGGTTGCCGAACGCGCTAATCCGTCGAGAATTGCCATCTCACCAAAGAAATCATTTTCCCCCAAAATCGAAAGTATCACTTCCCTGCCTTCATCATCAGTGCGGACAATTTTTATTTTGCCGGAAGCGATGATGAACAACGCGGCGCCTGCTTCTTCTTCGAGAAGAATGATGCTTCCTTTTTTATATTTCTTTCGGACACCGACATGAACAATGCGTGCAAGTTCGGATTGGTCTATATCTCCGAAAATCGGAACGTTGCGGAGAATTTTTATTGTCTCGGCAACTTCAGGTGTTATCGGTGGAAACGGCTGAGTCGTAAAAGCCATGAATGACCTCGATAGTTCTTTAATAGATTATTTCATTGGACACAAACAAGTGCCACAATATAAGGCAGAGCGTGCTCAAAATCAAGCAATTAACAGAATATTTTCACTCCGATTTCCCTTCCTTCATTAACTTTGAAAATCAATGATTTTTCAATTGTGAGTTTGTGGAGTTTTCCTTATTTTCTGCACCTATTTTTTGGAAACTCTACATGCGATCATCTTTACTTTTTGTTTTTCTCATTTTCATATTCATCGCGCAGATGACAGCGGGTAATATTCCCAAAGCCATTTATGCCGCTCGAACCTCAACACCGCCAAAGATTGACGGCGATGTCTCTGACGAACTATGGAAGATGGTTGAACCGGCGACCGGATTTACACAGCGCGACCCTTCCGAAGGACAACCGGCAACAGAGGCAACGGAAATCCGGGTTGTATATGATGACAACGCGCTCTACTTCGCCTGTATGTTTTTTGATTCCGAGCCGGACAAGATTGTCTCCCGGCTTACGCGTCGGGATAACGAAATCGAATATGACCGCGGCTCCATCCGGATTGATTCATACCATGACCATCAAACCGCCTTTGAGTTTACGTTCAATCCCGCAGGAGTGAAGATTGATATTCTTCAATATGATGATGGTAACCGTGAAGACGCATCATGGGATGTTGTGTGGGATCTTGAGACAAAAATTCTTCCGAATGGTTGGTCGGCTGAAGTTAAAATTCCGTTTCATGTTCTCCGCTACAAAACAGAAGAAGGTGATACGTCGGAACAGGAATGGGGAGTCAATTTCCTCCGGTATATCAGCAGAAAACAAGAGTGGACACGATGGGCATTCCATCCGAAAAGTCAGAGCGGATTTGTTTCCCGATTCGGTCATCTCAAAGGGTTGCGGAATTTACCTGTTCCGAGACACATTGAATTGTTACCGTTCGTGGTAGCACGGCAATCATTTCAACCTGCGACCTCGTTCAGAAACAAGAGCAAGAAATTTCTCGGCGATGCAGGATTGGATTTACGGTACGGAATTACTTCCAACGTTACACTCGATTTAACAATCAATCCTGATTTCGGACAGGTCGAAGCAGACCCCGCTGTTTTGAATCTCTCAACATTTGAAACGTTCTATCCGGAGAAGCGACCGTTCTTTATTGAAGGAACACAGATAATTCGTTTCTCAACATTTGGCGGTGCGTTTGGCCCGGGAATGTTCTACTCACGCCGTGTCGGTCGGGCAATCTCTCCTGATGATGCAGACCTTTCGGGAGGGAAAAAAATAGAGAATATGCCATCGAACGTGACAATTCTGGGAGCGGCAAAAATTACAGGCAAAACAAACTCCGGTCTTTCCGTCGGAATCATGCAGGCCCTCACGCAGGAAGAATCGGCTACGATTGTTGATTCGCTTGGTCATACTTCCGAACAAGTTGTTGAACCGTTTGCACATTTCGGAATAGTGAGAATGAAACAGGACGTGATGGAAAATTCTAACGTCGGATTCATCGTCACATCGGTAGAAAAAGAGAGACGCTATCCTGCATTTACGGGCGGACTCGACTGGAATCTGAAGTTCGATAACACGACGTACCAACTCGACGGTTTTCTCTCCCTTACTCATACAACCGACCGAAGTCTCGACCGGGTAACCGGTTCCGCCGGTAGAATAACCTATGCGAAAATAGGCGGCGAGCATTGGCTCTGGTCGGTTGACCTTGATTATACAAGCAAAAAGTTTAACATCAACGACATCGGATTTTTCCGTCGCCCGAATGATTGGGGAAGCGTAGCAACGCTGACTTACAAAGAAGATCAACCGGCAGAAGTAGTGCGAAGTTACAATATCGGGTTGTTCCTTCATGAACGAAGAAACTTTGATGAGGTGAATTTGATACGTGAAGCAAATTTTAGGACAGAACTTCTCTTTACTAATTACTGGAACGTAGAACTGGGCGGCGGCGTGGATGTCGGAGAGTATGACGACAGAGAAACGCGCGGAAACGGGTTGTACAGCAAACCTACAAACCACAACGTTTCAATTGACATTTCAACAGACCATAGAAAAGATATTATTTTCGGTGTCGAACAACGTTTCGGCACAAACAAAAACTCCGCAACTCAATATGGAACAGAACTTCGTGTACTGCTCAAGCCGGTCTCATGGATGGAGTACGAGTTTGAAGCGGAGTTTAACAATACTCGTGGTTTGAATGCATGGGTTGATAACATCGAGCCGGCAGGAACTGTGTTGAGTATTTTCGGAGAGAGAAGTACCGATGAAGCAAATCTCACGTTCCGAAGTACGGTTACGTTTACCCGCGATTTGACCTTACAACTCTACACTCAATATTTCAATGCAAAAGGTCACTACGAAAATTTCCGGCAATTAGCCGGCACTTCAGATTTCATCCCGACATCATATAACGACAACAACGACTTCAATGAGCAATCGTGGAACTCAAATCTTGTCTTCCGGTGGGAATATTTACCGGGAAGCACCTTGTATCTTGTTTGGTCTCAGGCGCGTTCGGGCGAATCTTCAAACTACTTCCGTTCATTTAGAGACGACTTCAATGAAGCATTCCGGATTCCTCCGGCAAATGTTGTGTTGTTGAAAGTAAGTTATTATTTAGGTTTGTAAAATACGAAAGGCGACTGAGGAGTGGTCAGCCGCCTTGTTGAGGAGGGGTTATGAGTCTGTTCTATCTTCTACACTTATGGTCTTCGTCTGCCGGAGCGAGATTCTTGTTGCGGTGGTTCCCGTTTCGGTTCCGGCGCTCGTTCGATTCTTTGCGGTTGATTTGTTCTGCCGCCTGTTTCAAATCTTCGTTCCGTGCTTCGTGTTTCGGTTTTTCGCTCTACCTGATTCTCACGTCGTTGCACTTCTCTTCGTTCCTGTCGTTGATACGAACGATTGACGTCTGTTTGTCTGTTGTCGCGTGAGCGTTCTTTTTGTTCATACGTTTCGCGCTGAACTTGTCTGTCGCGCTGAACTTCATATCGCCGGTTAGGAACATATTCACGTCGGGTAGTTTCTTCAGTGCCTTCGGTTCTGGTTTGCGATTCTCTGCTTTCATACCGTTCTTCGGTAGCAGGTTTGCGCGTTTCATATCCGCGACGGTTGCCCGAACTTCTGTCTCTTTGCTGTCGCATTTCTGTTTCACGTATTGAACCTTCAACTCGTGGACGATACACTTCGAGCCGTTGTCGTCCTTCGCTTCGGACAATCTGTTCGCCTTCGCCGCGCTCTCGTCCGACAACTTCTGTCCGTTCGATGCGTGAGCGAGTTCTTCGCTCAACAAATCCGACATCAACTCCGCGATTGATAACGCGTTCTCCGTCCGCTTCAATATTCCGGACACTTCGTGTGTTTCCAAAAAATCTTCGTGTGCGTTCTACCGGTTGTACATAATCATTGATAGTCACTGAAGTAAAACTTCTGCATGGCACAAAGTTCCAGTAATGCATGGGCGCATTCCAACCGGCATCAAACGAGAAGCCGATGGAAAAACTGAAGCGCGCTGTCGGTGGCAACGGCGCCCAGCCGATATAATCATCACTGTACCGCCACTCGACCCACGCGGGTCCCCATACGTCATCGGGAATCCAAATCCATCCATAGTAATCATCATACTGCCACCGACCGTAGTGAAACGTTGCCCAGCCGAATGGTTCGTTTGAAAGCCAGTACCACCCGTAGTCTGTCCATATCCATCTGCCGTGAAGGTAGGGTCTCCATCCGTGCTGAACATGCATCGGACGCCAGACATTTCCGTACGAGCAATTCACCCACTCGCCATGTGATGAAAGAGATGAATAAAATACAGAGAACTCGCCGCCGAACCTGAAGTGTGCATTGGCTTCAGAAGTTACGAGCAAAATTAAGAGAACGGAAAATAAGAGCATCAGCCATTTCATAGGAGTATCTTTCAATTTTTTTTGGTACGGCGGGACTTTGTACAATCGCTGTGCCATCCATTTTTGATGATTTGAAAACAGAATCAGCATCTTTCGATGTCTTCGTCCTGATTTTAAGGCATCGTTGTGGAGAAATAAACACGAAAATATCTTGTAAAAGGATTGACTATTTGAAAAATTCTCTCTACCTTTACGGCGAACGGGGCAACTGCTGTTCGCTTTTTGTGAAGCAGACGTTTTACCATCTCGTCCAAAAGAAACATCAAACATGAAATCTATGAATCAACCGACAATATTAATTGTTGAGGATAGTCCGGGATTTGCCGAACTGCTCAAGTACGTTATCGAAGATGAGGGCTTCATGCCGGTCATCTTTCCGCTCGAAGAAAATCTCTTGGAGTGGGTCGAGAAAACACATCCGACCGTCATCTGCATGGACCTTGCACTCAACAGGATGAACGGTTTCGATTTCATCCATGAGTTAAAAAAACACGTGAAGCATAAACGGATCCCTATCATCGTTATCACCGGACGAGACCTCTCCGTTAAAGAAATTACCGACCTGAAAGTTCACGAGGTGATGTATTTGCGGAAGGGGCGAGTGGACATGCACGAAATCCATGAAGCATTGAAAGAGGCAGTGAAGAAAACAAAAGGTTCTCACTCTTCATAGAGTTCATCGGAGGTGAATGTTATTCCTTTCGGGTGTTGAATCGTAGGATTCTCAGTCCGTTCACTATTACCACCAACGTCGCGCCATCATCCGCGATGATTGCCATCCACAAGGTAGCGACTCCAAACATTCCCAATACAAGAAACACTAATTTGGTGAAAAGCGCGATGGCAATGTTTTGTTTGATAATTGAGAGAGTTTTTTTACTGAGTGAAATGATAAACGGAAGTTTTGATAACTCATCCGACATCAATACAACATCGGCTGCTTCGAGCGAAACATCGGTTCCGGTTTTTCCCATCGCGATACCGACCGTTGCCGATGCAAGTGCCGGCGCATCGTTCACTCCATCGCCGACCATGGCAACTGCTCCATATTGTTCTTTCAATCTGTTGATGTGTTGTAATTTTTCTTCGGGTAAGATTTGACAACGGACTTCATCAACACCAACGTGTTCTGCCAA